>CAZQIJ010000673.1:0-2289 GCA_964592955.1 uncultured Anaerolineaceae bacterium | reverse complement strand
TCGAGATGTCCACCGACAGCGCCAGCGGAAAGTTGAGCCGCAGCAGCGGCGGCAGCGGACGGAAGAAATTCCACGTCGCCGGGGCGAATTCGTAGCTGGTCAGGATCGACCAGTACGGGCGACCACCGGGACGACCTGCCGGAGCCAGATGCCAGAAGGGGGTCTCGCGGATTTCGTAGCGTCCCTCAAACAGCGACGGCCACGCGCCTTCCGCCACCTGCGTTTCAAAGGCGGAAGCCATCCCGCCTGCCAGCGCCCGCGGATTCTGATCGCTCCATAGTGCCATCCCGCACAGCGCCCGCTGGTACTCGGCATGGGTGTTGATCCCCTCGAAGTGCCGCCGGTACTCCATCAGCAGCCCCTGCCGCTGCGGGTACGTCGTCTCCGCCGCCCGCGCCCGCAGTGTCGCGATCTTGTCGTCCAGCGTGGCCGGCATCTGCCAGCACACAAAGCGCGCCGGGTCACGCAGCGTCCGCAGCCAGGTCGAGAAGCGTCCCTGCAGCGCGTTCACCCCCTCCTCGGTCGCATGCAGCATGATGTCGAACGGTTCGATCAGGAACGTGCGGACCGTCATCGGGCCTCCTCCGGCGTGTCGAGCAGGACGAGCCCATCCTCGTCCTGTTCCAGCGCGCGGCTGAACGTCACCCACTCGCGCAGGTCGATCTCCTCGGCAGCGGACGGCGCGAACAGCCCCTCATCCAGCGTGACCAGCGCGACCGGCAGCGCCAGCAGGTCCGCAGCCCTGCCCGCCAGCCCTGCCCGCCAGCCCTTCCGGCTGACGGACGGCCGCCAGCAGCAGCGATCCGCGCAGCGCCAGCACCCACCGCTGCCACAGCGGCAGACCGCCGCGTGTACCCGACAGGATCAGCACCCCCAGCGCCACTACCACGCCTGCCCCTGCCGCCCACCCAGGCAGCACGAGGCGGATGAGCGTGTAGCCCATCCCCCCCGCGACCCCTGCCAGCAGCAGACGCTTGAACGGGATGCCCAGCAGCCCTTTCTCGTCGCGCAGCAGCACGTGCGATTTGAGGTCTGCCGCCATCAGCCGAACGAGATCAGCGTGGTGACGGACGAGGCGAAGACCACAAACAGCAGCCCGACCACAACCTGGTTGGCCGCCTTAGGGTTGTCGCGCTTCCAGTCCGAAATCAGGGGCCACGACGATCCCATGTACATGATCCCAAGCCCCAGGAACCCTATAACAGCCGCGATTGGCGCAATCAGCTGCGCCACCTCCTGAATATCGGTGAACAACTGCTGAACAGCATCGGACAGATTCACAGCGCGTACTCCTCACTCCACAGACCACGGGATGCGACAGCCGCACCCACAACTGCACTCAGCGTAACAAAGTGCGCACGCCGGACCTGAGGAAGATTTCAGCCGGGGGTTGGCAGTTCTGACAGCGGGTGATCACGATTTCAACAGCAGGACATTCGTCGGGCTTTATTGTCGTCAAGTGCATGTTGAGGCATAATCTAAGCAGAATTATGAGACCACTTCAGAGACAAGCCATGCCAGCACCGACCAGAAAACTCTTCATCAGCTACCGCAGCAGCGACGCGCCCAAAGTGGACAAAATCGCCCGTGATTTAGGGCTGTTGCAATACGACGACGGCACGCCGCGCTACACCACCTGGCAGGATAAACACAACCTGCCGCCCGCCAGCCCCAACTGGTGGGATGCCATTGTGGACGCCATCATCGACTGCGACATATTCGTGTTCAACCTGTCGCGCGCTGCCTTGCAGAGTGAGGTGTGCCGCGCTGAACTGGAATACGCCCACAAGCGCAACCGCGCAATCATCCCGGTTGTGCTGGACGGTGAGTATTTCCTCAATGCTCAGTCGGGTAAGTACGATCTGCCCAAAGAGACGTGGGCGCTGGTGCCGGACTGGTTGGGGCAGGCACAGTTCCTGTTCTACGTTGCCACAGCGTTTTATGGCAGGTTCCAGGAAGCGGTGGCAGTGTTCGAGCGCAACTGGCCGCGGGACATCCCCGCGCCGCGCCCGCTCAACCCGGATGGCAGGAGCGTGCATGGCAGCAACCACAGCGTTTACGCCACTGCCCGCGATTATGCTTATCGGCTGGCGTTTACCGATGCCGAGAAGCATTTCGATACGCTGGTGCGCCGGAATGATCCGATTTATGCCGACCCTTCGGCGCATTGGCTGGAGCGAATCCGCCTGTACGCCGAGTTGATCGAAGCTGTGGAACAGCGCAGCCCAACGTTTGTCTTTAGAAAATTGTGGACAGCGTATGAAGCGCTTCCCACAGATTATCTGGATG
>CAZQIJ010000672.1:0-2292 GCA_964592955.1 uncultured Anaerolineaceae bacterium | reverse complement strand
AGTCACCGTGTCGCCTCCTTTTTGCGTCCATAAGCAGTTGGATGAGCCGGCATCAGGCTACCAGGCCCCTTGAACCACGCCCACTAGAATAATCAGCGTGCCGATCAGCGATGCCAGTGTGGACAACCCGCCGAGTGCTAAGGGCAGCCTGGGTAGGGTTTTCTCGTTGTCATGCAACCAGTTTACCTCTTCCCTCACGACTTTTCAAACACTCTCTCAGGGCCTCATCCGGGTACAAACTGATGTTGCTCAAACTCTGTGACGGGTCAAGACGATAATGACCACGGCTCACCTCGATAAGTTCACGGCGACCTTCAATTTCCTTCAGGTAACGGTGTGCCGTACTTGGATCGCAGTCCAGATGCTGAGCCAGATTATAGATGGTGATACCCTCGTGCGCGAATTGGAGGAGCATCTCGGCCTGTTCGATCTTCTGACGTTTGGTTTCTGCGTGTCCCACGATGATCTCCTCCTTTTCTCAGAGCTTAAACGACACTCTTTGCAAGTACTGCAAAGACTAAATGAGAGTTTTGAAATTAAGTATTCTGTGCGTTATCCATACGCCTGCTTGTACTAACACGATTGAGACCTTCGTTCAATACCCCATTCGTAGAACAAAAGGGCTGGGGTTCGCCCAGCGCTATTCGGAAGTCCTAATCGCACACACACTCAGTAGTTACTCGTATTTTGCGGCAGGATCACGTCCCTCACGGAGTCATTTGCCTGATGACGATGAGAGAAATCCGGGAGATAATATCAGCGAGCGAATCAGAGTGCTGAGGCGAATCCGGTAGGTGCAAACGATCCTGCAAACCAAGCTCCATAAACCAACTCCCAGCGCCCAAACCATCTTGCGCGAGCGCGTCTGCAGTCTGCTTGATGCGAGCTTGCGGTGTCGGCTGACGCTGGTATCAGCCCCACCCGGTTACGGCAAGACGACCGCTGTTGCCCAGTGGCTGGAGCTGCGCCCTGCTGTCTTGTCTGTCTGGCTTTCTCTTGACCCGGCAGACAATGACCCGGTTCGCTTCTTCGTCCACCTGCTGTCAGGGCTGCAAACGCATCTTCCGCAAACGGTTATGCCGCTGCTCGAACTCCTGCACTCAACCCAGATGCCAGAGGTCAATATCGTGGTGACAAGCCTGGTGAACAGGCTGGTTGCACAGGAACAGCCAGTTGTCATTGTGTTAGACGACTACCACACCATCGAGCAGCGCACCATCCATGAGGCTGTACAACACCTGCTGGATTACGCCCCATCCACGCTGCACATGATTATCATCACGAGGGCGGATCCGCCGTTGGCCCTCGCACGGCTGCGCAGCCGTAACCATCTGCTTGAAGTTCGGATGAATGACCTTCGTTTCCAACAGACGGAAACGACACACTTTTTCGACCGTGATGGGGGGCGAACGCTTCTTAATACCGCGCAAGTCGCACAAATCACAGACAGAACAGAAGGCTGGGTGGCCGCATTGCAGCTCGTCGAACTGTCGCTGCAAAGCCAAACGGATGTGGATACCTTCGTCGAGAAGCTTTCTGGCGCACAACGGCACATTGTGGATTACCTGGTTGACGAGGTGCTGGCACACCTGCCGG
This sequence comes from uncultured Anaerolineaceae bacterium, assembly GCA_964592955.1. GTDB lineage: Bacteria > Chloroflexota > Anaerolineae > Aggregatilineales > Phototrophicaceae > CAZQIJ01. The sequence continues at coordinate 696 of CAZQIJ010000672.1, read as the reverse complement.
ACGCCATCACGCACTTTCTTTTCCAGACGGCAGCCTTGCAGCGCTTGTGCGCACCGTTGTGCCAGGCACTCACCGGGAGAGAAGACAGCCAGCAGATACTCGAATACCTGGAGCGTACTAACCTGTTCCTCGTTCCATTGGATGACGAACGCCGCTGGTATCGTTACCATCACCTCTTTGCACAATTCCTGCTCAATCGCCAGGGAAGTGCCGCAGTAAAGGCACAGCATCTGCTGGCAGTGGATTGGCACCTTGAGCAGGGCTATACAGACCAGGCGCTGCAACATGCCTTCGCTGCGGGTGCCGTTGAGCAGGCGCTGCACATTATGGACTCGGTCTTCCAGTCACTGTTGGCTGAGGGCAAACTGCTTACGCTTCTGCGATACTATGCCCAGATACCAGACGCAGCGCTGAATGCGCATCCCGCCCGGCAGATCCGTTATGCAGTGGCGCTGCTTTCGGTTGGCGATGCCGTTGGCGCAGCGCACCGTTTGATGCAGGCAGAGCAGCAGCTTGCGCGTTTCCACGGTGATGATTCCGACCGGTGGCGGGGCTGGGTAGCGGCAGTACACGCACTTCTTGAATCTCGTGACCTTCGCGCGGATGAAACACGCCATTTTGTGAGGCAAGCCTTAGCCCTGCTCCCGGAAGATGATCGTTTTGTACGTGCGGCAGTGCTGTTTGCGGAATGCACGG
>CAZQIJ010000671.1:0-2294 GCA_964592955.1 uncultured Anaerolineaceae bacterium | reverse complement strand
GTCCGCGCCGGGTCGTCCAGCCCCTCCCAGACCAGCATGATGTCGTCGCCGCGCCCCAGGCCCACGAAGGCGTGCATCCCGTTCCGGTCGGCCTGCGAGAGGATCGCCTCGACCGCGTCGAACGTGAGCGGCTGCGCGGTTAGCTCAGGCAGCGCGGACGGGTAGTAGGCGCCTCCGTACTCGACGTAGGTGATGATGACGATGTCCATGCCGACGGCGTGCATGGCATGATCGCCGGTTCAACCGGTTCCGGCAAATCTGAACTGCTGATGACCATCATCCTCGGTCTGGCGCTGCGCTACGATCCGAGCATCATCAACTTTGTGCTGGTGGACTATAAAGGCGGCGCGGCCTTCGACCCGTTCGATAACCTGCCGCACGCCGTCGATAAAGTGACGAACCTCGGCCCCGGCGCGGTGGCGCGCATGTTTGCCGCCATCAATGCAGAGCTGAACCGCCGCCAGCAGATCAACAGCGATAACGAGGTCAAGCACATCGTCGAGTACCGCGAGCGCAGCCTCCACCTGCGCAAGGGCGGGGAATACCCGCATCTGTTCATCGTCATCGACGAATTCGCCGAGATGGTGGCCAACAATGCCGAATACCGCGCCCAGCTCGAAAGCATCACGCGCCTGGGCCGCTCGCTGGGGGTAACGCTCATCCTGGCTGCGCAGCGTCCCTCTGGCGTCACAGACCAGATGCGCGCCAATATCAAGTTCCGCGTGTGCCTGCGCGTAGAAACCCGCGAAGAAAGCAACGAGCTGCTGCGCCGCCCAGATGCCGCCTATCTGCCCAACGGCGTGCCCGGTCGCGGCTACCTTCAGGTCGGTAACGATAACCTGCAGGAGATCCAGGTGGCCTGGACCGGCCAGGATTACGACGACCCGGACGCCGAAGAGGACGCCGATCCCATCACGCGCGACCTGGGGCGTTTCCTGCGCAGCGATGTCATCTGGCTCAACGATCTGGATAAACTCGAGACCCCCAAGCTGTTTGAAATCCTCGTCAGCCGCACCGCGCGCCTCGCCGCCAGATACTCCACGCCGCAGCGCAAACCCTGGCCCAGCCCGCTGCCGCGCTACCTGGCGCTCAACGACGATGGCGACATCGTGAAGGCTGTGGTCTTCGAGGCGCAGAAGGTGGATTACCTGCTGCAGGACGAATTCACCTACCTGGAAGACGAAGACCTGGAGCACCTCGAAAACGAAAACGAGGCCAACAGCGGCAGCGCCCTCACCCTAAGCCCGGCCATCACCGCCTGGTTCGACCGTCGCCGCACCTCCTGGGGCGAAATCGACTGGGAAAGCCGCGCCATGCGCGCCGTCATCGGCCTGATTGATCATCCGAGCGAAGCGCACCTGCGCACGCTGCGCATCAACCTGCCGCGCGGCCATGTGGTGGTGTTTGGCGCATCTGGCTGGGGCAAAACAACCTTCCTGCGCGCGTTGGTCGCCGAACTGGTCGCAACGCACAGCCCGCGCCAGATGAACCTCTACATCCTGGATTTCGGCAACCGCGGCCTGCAGGTCTTCGAGAAACTGCCACACACCGGGGCCTACATCGTGGCCAAAGAGCCAGAACGTGTGCAGCGCCTGCTGCGCTTCCTGGAAGGCGAAATTGAAGAGCGCAAACGCCTGCTGAGCGAGGCGCGCACCAACACGCTCTACAGCTACAATGACCGCATCCGCGACAATCCCCGCCCTGCCATCCTGGTGCTGCTGGATAACATGGCCGAACTGCGCGAAAGCTACGAGAATTCCCTGGGCACCTTCGGCGCGCTGGTGCGCGAGGGCCTTACGGTGGGCGTGCATTTCGTCGTCACTGGTGACCAGTCCAACAGCCTCGGTAAGCTCATGGGCCTGTTCCCAGAGCGTTACGCGCTGAAGCTGGCCGATCCCGCCGAATATTCGGCCATCCTGGGGCGCGGTGCCCGCCCGGTGGACGATGTGCCCGGTCGCGGCTTCTGCCTGGTGGGGCGCACCCCGCTGGAATTCCAGGTCGCCGTGCCCATCGGCGTGACGGCGGCAGAGCGCGGCGTGGGCAAAGACGAAACAACCAAAGTGGATGCCTACACCGTGCTGATCCAGGAAGCCTGGACAGACAGCTATCGCCCGCCGGCCATCAACGAGCTGCCTAAGCGCGTGCTGTTCAATATCCCGCAGTTGAACGGCAGCCGCCCCAGCGAAATCGTGGTTGGGCTGGGCATCGACGACAACGACCTCGAACTGCGCACCAAGCTGCTCAGCTTCAGGCAGCAGCCGCATTTCACCGTCACCGGGCCGCCTGCCAGCGGC
>CAZQIJ010000670.1:0-2300 GCA_964592955.1 uncultured Anaerolineaceae bacterium | reverse complement strand
GTTTCTTTATGCGCTCACTGCCTGCCAGGCCACCCCGCCGACCACAACCCCGCCGCCGAACCTCACCCCCTGGCCTTACCCGCGCAGCGCCGCCAGAAAAACGCCAGATTTCCACGCGCGCGGGCAAATATCCCCCTGGTTATCATCAGACTGGGTCCGGTTCGTATACAGGCGCTATAATGGGTGCGGATGTTTTACCCAGGACGGTACACGGTGATTGAAACTTCAGGCAACCGGCAGCGCACCTCACGGCACACAACGCGCTATACCCTGCTCGATATGATCGGCGAAGGCGGCATGGGTACGGTTTACCGCGCCCTGGACCGTCTGACGGGCCAGCATGTGGCGCTGAAACGTGTTCATGGCGGCGGCGGCACGTCGATGGATGTGCGCGTGGCGCTGGCGCAGGAATTCCGCACGCTGGCATCGCTGCGGCACCCGAACATCATCAGCGTGCTGGATTACGGCTTCATGGACGGCGAGCATCCGTACCTGACGATGGAACTGCTCCAGGACGCGCGCACGCTGATCCGGGCCGGGCAGGGGCTGTCGCTTCAGGCGCGTTTCGACCTGCTGGCACAGGTGCTTCAGGCGCTCGCCTACCTGCACCGGCGCGGCATCGTCCACCGGGACCTGAAGCCGCCCAACGTGCTCGTGGTGGGCAATGTGGCCAAAGTCGTCGATTTCGGTTTGGCGCTGGCACACGATATGCTGAAGGGAGCGGCGGAGCAGTTGGCCGGGACGCTGGCCTACCTCGCGCCGGAGCTGCTTCTGGGCGGTGTGGCGAGCGCCGCCAGCGATCTGTATGCGGTGGGCGTGATGGCCTATGAACTGCTGGCTGGCCATCACCCGTTCAACCTGCACAATATGTCGCGCATGATTACAGACACGCTGCACACCATGCCAGATATCAGCGTGCTGGATGTGGACGAACACACGGCGCAGGTTGTGGCGCGGCTGCTGAGCAAACAGCCGGAAGACCGTTTCGGCAGCGCGGGCGATGCGCTGAATGCGCTGTGGGCGGCGGGCGCGGTGCGGGTGCGGGATACCACCGGCACGCGCGAAAGCTACTTGCAGGCGGCGCGCTTTGTGGGGCGCGATCTGGAACTGGGCCTGCTGAACGAGTCGCTGCGGCGCTTTCTGGACGGCGCAGGCGGCAGCGCGTGGCTGGTGGGGGGCGAAAGCGGCGTGGGCAAAAGCCGCCTGCTGGACGAGCTGCGCACGCTGGCACTGGTGGAAGGCGTGCTGGTGGTGCGCGGTCAGGCGGCTGTGGGGCTGCCATACCAGGTGTGGGTGGAACCGCTGCGGCGCGTGCTGCTCTCTGGCGACGTAAGCCCCCTGGAAGCCGGGATCCTGAAGCAGATTGTGCCCGATATTGGCGATCTGCTGGGTTACCCGGTGCCAGATGCCCCCCCGTTGGACGGGCGCGCGCACGAGCTGCGGCTGGCGCTGACCATCGCGGATGTGTGCAGGCGCTTGGGCCAGCAGGAACCGCTGCTGATGCTGCTGGAAGATGTGCAGTGGGCGAACCTGGAACCCCTGAAGCCGCTCACTGCCGGGCCGATGCCGCTGATGGTGGTGGCCAATTACCGCGACGACGAAATGACGCACCTGCCGGAGCATGTCGCGCAGATGCAGCGCCTGAAGCTGGATCGGCTGACCCCGCATGAGATTCGCGCGCTGAGCATCTCCATGCTGGGCAAGGTGGGCGAAGCGCCTACCGTGATTGACCTGCTGCGGCGCGAAACCGAAGGCAACACGTTCTTCATTGTGGAGGTGGTGCGCACGCTGGCAGAGGAATATGGCGCGCTGGAACATATCGGCGTGGTGACGCTGCCAAGCCGCATCATTTCTGGCGGCGTTCAGGACGTGATCCGCCGCCGTCTGGAGCGCGTGCCCTCGTGGGCGCAGGAAGGGCTGCTGCTGGCGGCGATGATCGGGCGCGAACCGGAACTGCCCGTGCTGCGCCTGCTGCTGCCGGATGTGGACGGCTGGCTGCAAGCCTGCGCGGGCGCGGCGGTGCTGGAAGTCCACGATGAGCGCTGGCGCTTTGCCCACGACAAGCTGCGCGAAACCCTGCTGGAAGACCTGGCGCGCGACCCGGCGGCGCATGCGGATCTGGCGCGGCGGCTGGCAGTGGCGACGGATCACATCCACCCGCACGATGACGCCTATGCCGGGCGCATTTCGGCCTACTGGGCGGCGGCGGGGGATGCAGACCAGGCGGCGGCCTTTGCGGATGTGGGCGCAGAGGCGGCGGCGCGGCTGAGCAGCTACAGTGAGGCGCGCGAGATCGCAAT
>CAZQIJ010000669.1:0-2301 GCA_964592955.1 uncultured Anaerolineaceae bacterium | reverse complement strand
ATATGATACAACCCCAGGGGGCGGGCAGCGCCGCCCCCACAACCCGCGCGGTTATCCCGATGCCTGCCTGCTGAAAGAACGCAGGTGATAGTAAACTGGCAAACAGCCATCGTTGATGTCACCAATGTACATGCGGTCGATAAGATCATAGGTGAAGGGCGTTAACACAAAATGCTCTGCGCCTTCCGCTGCCGCCTGGCGTATTGCCGCGTCACGCAAATCCCACTCGGCCGCAAAGGTGCGAATCATCGGCTCATACGCAACTGCCTGAACCGCAGCGGTCACCGGCCCGGCCAGCAAAACCAGCACCAGCAGCGTTCTGCCAGCCAAGCGCACAACTGGGCCAGCATTTGCCGCGTGCTCCTTGTGCAGCGCCAGGCCCATGATATACCCCCATGCCATGACCCCCACAATGAAGATGACCTGCGGCAGGATATGCGCCGTCGTGGGGACCATATCCCGCAGCGCATAGGCCCCCGTAAAGAGCACTGCGAACAACAGCAGATACATCACGAGCGCAGAAAGCCCCAGCAGGCGTATGCCATTGCGTTGAAAGAAGGCTTTCTGGCGTGGTGACAGTGGGTGAAACAGCAGCCCCACGACCCCGCTAACGACGAAGGCGGTCATTACAGCGGCAGGCGAAAAGAAAACCGCCGCCGTGGGGACGAAACCAACCGTCAGGCGGAGGCCGAGCGCCAGCGCCTCTGGAATCGTGGATGATGAACCGAGCGCCTCAACGCGTACCGCATTACCCGGCGCACTGAGCAGCAGCAGCAGCGCGATCCCAGAGAAGGCGGCGGCGGTTCCACCCATCATAAGGATGCGCTGTTTCCACCCCTGCCTGCCAAAGAGAAATACACTTCCGCAAAGCAGCCCGTAGAACGCAACCTGGAATGCAGCGTACAGCGAAGAAAACCCCCCGGCAGTGATCGTAAGGCCGGCCAACAATGCAAGGTGCGCCAGCGGCGGGCGGCTTCTGCCCTCCATACCCATGACAGCCGCAAAGAGGTTGAGCTGAAACGTCAGCACAATCAGCGGTAATGTGTAAGAAACGGCACCAGATGTCCAGTACAGCGAAGCATAAATGCTGGCTGTTCCCACATTGGCAGCGTAGACAAAAACCATACTGATCAGCATTGCGGCCAGCCAGGGCGCACCGAATTTCAACAGGCGCGCCGCCTGGTACGCAAGGAGCAGCGCGCCACCCCACCACAACAGGAGGAAGGCAGAAGGCACAAAACGCCATCCATTGGCCATCCCGATTATCCCCTGCGCGGCGATAGCGGCGTAATGCCACGACCAGTTATGATATTCCCAGTCCAGCATCGAGATGAACCCGCGCGCTGTCGCCTTCCCCGTCCAGCAGAAATCATCCGCAATGGCGCGGTTATACTGGCCAGAGTAGAGATGGACCAGGAGCGGCAGCGCAATTAACAGGATGAGGAACGCGATCCAACCACGGTGAGTCACTGTGTTCACAAACAGCTCCGGGAAGTATATGACGGCTCAGATGTTCAGTGGGCTGCCGCCTGAACGATAACGCGCTCCAGTTGATAGTAATCGCGGAAGCAGTCTTCGTAGGCGGGGACGATGTTCATCACATACGCGATGTCATACGTATAGGGTTCCAGCGTGTAAACACGCAGGCCATTCGCTGCTGCAAGGCGGACTTCGGCGTCTTTCTGATCCCATTCCAGGGCATAGGTGCGAAAGACCGGGACGTAGCTGAGCACCTGCCGCGCCTCCGCCACCGGCCCGGCAATCAGCACAATCAGCAGCAGCGCACGCCCGATCCATTGCAGAACCGGGTTTGGATGCCACCGCTGCGCGCGAAGCTGAGATCCGACCAGATAGCCCAGTAGAAGTGTCCACAGCAGCAGCGCAAACATCGGGATGACAATTCCACGCGGCGGCGGCGTTCCCTGTACGAGGAACGCGCTGGTGAAGAAGATCGGGTAGAGCACCGCCAGAATTACCGGAATCAGCACCTTCACAGCCACCAGGAAAGTGCCCTGCGGCAGCACAATGGGACCGGGACGGGTGGTTTCGTCTGGACTCTTTAGGCCGACCGCCGCAGCACCAAAAAACGCGCTCAGCAGGGGCACGGTGGCCAGAATGCCAAAGGTAAGTGGAAAGAAGCCGAGCGTTAATGTCATTCCGAGCAGCAGCGACCCCACGATATCGAGCCTGTCGCCCAATCGCTCCTGTCGCACGGTATTGCCGGGCGCTACCGTCAGAATCACGAGGGCGATGAGCGCGAAAATGCAGGCATTCGCCATAAGGATCGCAGCAGACCGGCGC
>CAZQIJ010000668.1:0-2304 GCA_964592955.1 uncultured Anaerolineaceae bacterium | reverse complement strand
GAACAGCCCTCGTCATTATCAGGACAGTGCGCCAAATTGAGAAGGGTACGGATGGGGCGTGCTGCGCGTTGTGAGCAGATCAGGAGTCTGCTGCGCTCTATGGGGATTGCCTGCAAGCTCTGGTAGAATTTTCGGTACACCTATGAGCACGAGTCCCTGAAAGGAAATTCTGTGGATCGCACACAGCAAATTGAGAACCTGGAGAAGCTGGCCAAGCTGATCCGGTATTACATCATCTTCGCCGTCAATGAGGCGAATTCCGGTCATACGACGACCTCGCTCTCTGCGACAGACTCCATGACCACCCTGTTCTTTGGCGGCTTTCTGCGCTATGACCTGGATCAGCCCGACCATCCCAATAACGACCGCATTATCTTTTCCAAAGGTCACGCATCCCCCCTGTTTTACGCCCTGTTCGCCGCGGCAGGCCGCCTGACGCAAGAAGACCTGGCGCAATTTCGCAGCGTAGGCAGCCCGCTGGAAGGTCACCCCACCACGCGCTTTGAATACACCGAAGTCCCCACCGGCAGCCTGGGGCAGGGGTTATCGGTTGGGGTGGGGATGGCATATAACGCCAGGTACTTCGATAAGCTGCCGTATAAAACCTATGTGCTGCTGGGTGACGGCGAAATGGCAGAAGGCCAGGTGTGGGAAGCGCTGTCGCTGGCCTCGCACTATAACCTGGATAACCTTATCGCCGTCGTGGACGTTAACCGCCTGGGGCAGACGGTGGAAACACAGTATGGCTGGGATATGGAAAAGTATGAGGCGCGCCTGAGCGCGTTTGGCTGGGCGACGCGCATCGTGGACGGGCACGACCTGGGCCAGTTGATTGACGCCTACACCTGGGCGCAGACCGCCGGTAAACCCGCAGTCATCCTCACGCAGACGCGCAAGGGGAAAGGGGTGGCATTCTGGGAGAACCTGACCGGGTGGCACAGCAAACCCGTTCCGCGTGACCGTTTCGATGCCGCCGTTGAGGGCCTGGGGGAAGTCGATTTCTCGCTGCGGGGCGAAATTGCCAGGCCACAGGATCTGCGTCCTGCGGCGCAGCCGGCAGCCAGCAGCGTCTCCGCGCCAGCCTACAAACCAGGGGAGAAAGTGGCGACCAAACTCGCCGCCATCAACGCGGTGATGCGCATTGCGCCCATGTACCCCGAATTTGTGGTGCTGGATGGCGATGTGCAGAACTCGACCCATACCGAGCTGTTCGCCGAGAAATACCCCGACCAGTTCATTGAGTGCTACATCGCGGAACAAAACATGGCGAGCATCGCGCAGGGGTTGGCACGGCGCGGCAAGATCCCGTTTGTCGTGACGTTCTCCGCATTCCTCACGCGCGCCTTCGACCAGTTCCGCATGTCTGCCGTTGGCAGTTCGCCGCTGCGCGTGATCGGGTCATATGTTGGCGCGTCCATCGGCAAAGACGGCCCATCGAATATGGGGCTGGAAGACCTCGCCATGTTCCGCGCCATTCATGATTCGATTGTCCTGTATCCGGCAGATGCCTATGCCGCCGAGAAACTCACCGAACTGATCGCCGCGTACAGCGACGGGCTAAGCTACCTGCGCACGGCGCGCGAGAACACCCCCCAGATCTATACCGCCAGCGAGACATTTGTCATTGGCGGCAGCAAAACCCTGCGCCAGTCCGAAAGCGACGTTGTGACGATCGTCGCAGCGGGTGTAACCCTGTTTGAGGCGCTCACGGCGTATGAGACGCTGAAAGCCGAGGGCATTCACGCGCGCATTGTCGATCTGTACAGCGTTAAGCCGGTAGATGAAGCTGGTCTGCGCGCTGCCGCAGCGGCTTCTGGCGGTAAGGTGGTGGTGGTTGAGGATCATTGGTTTGAAGGCGGCCTGGGCGATGCCGTGCTGAACGGGTTGGCCACCATGCGCGATGTGGAAGTGCATAAGCTCGCCATCACGCAGCGCCCGGTTTCGGGTGAGCCGAATGAGGTGCTGGCCTATGTGGGGATTGACCACGCCGCCATCGTCAGGCGCGTGCGCGAAATCGTCGGCTAGTGCAGCGCGCGTCGGGTAATGCAGCGCGCGTCGGGTAGTGCAGCGCGCATCGGGTAATGCAGCGACAGATGAACGCATCCTGGTACAGGGGCGCTGCCCCTGTGCCCCATCATACGCCTTTCGCTGCCAAACAGTGGGGTCATCTGGCCTGGGCAGCGCCACACGCGCGCCAGGTGCTGTTGGTCAATTGATTTGTGCGCTGTTTTGCCCTCACCCCCCGCCCCCTTTTCAGAGGTAGGTCTAGGAAAGATGAGACAAAGGTAGTAGGTTATTGATTGA
>CAZQIJ010000667.1:0-2319 GCA_964592955.1 uncultured Anaerolineaceae bacterium | reverse complement strand
GGTGTGGTATGAGCGGCAGCCAGCCGAGGACGACGGGGCGCTGGGTCAGCATATTGATGAAGTCGGTGTAGGCGATGAAAACATCGTCCACGCGCCCACTCAGGAATTCCCCGATGGCCAACTGCGCAATGGGCGCAATTTCCATCACGGTCGGTTCTGACGACAGGAAAAACTGCGCGGTCACGTTCTCACGCATACGCACCAGCGAATCGCGGCCTTTGCGACCCACAGTTACGAAATCCACCGGTTTTTCCATACGTTCGGCGAAGCGCTGTGCCACGCGCAGCATGTTGGTGTTGAACGCGCCTGCCAGACCACGATCCGAGGTGATCACCACCATCATGATGCGGTTAATGGTGCTGCGCTGGGTTAGCAGGGGATGCATGGGTACACCACGCTGACCGGTACTCTGGACGTTGAGCAGGATTTCCCAGGCCTTTTCCGCATACGCGCGGCTGGCCAGCACCCGAGCCTGAGCCCGGCGCACACGAGACGCAGACACGGCTTCGAGGGCACGGGTGATCTGACCAATGTTCTTAACGCTTTTGATGCGATTCCTGATCTCGCGCGTACTCGCCATCGCTTAGCTCCAGTTCTCGTTGAAGCTCTTCACCGCGTTGGTCAATCCCGCACGCACGTCGTCGGTCATCTTCTTTTCGCCGTCAATTGCCGCCACGAGATCCGCATGCTGCGTATTGAAGTATTTCAGGAACGCTTCCTGCCAGGCCTTCACCCGGTCAACGGGGACGCCATCCAGAAAACCACCGGTACCCGCGAAAATCATGGCCACCTGATCGCTGAGCTTCATGGGCTGATACTGCGGCTGTTTCAGCAGTTCAGTGAGGCGCATCCCGCGATCAAGCTGGCGCTGTGTCGCTTTGTCCAGGCCAGAGCCGAACTGCGCAAATGCCGCCAGCGAACGGAACTGCGCAAGATCCAGGCGCAGCCCGCCTGAAACACGGCGCATCACCTGCGTTTGGGCGTCACCACCCACCCGGCTGACGCTGATACCGACGTTCAGGGCGGGGCGCTGCCCGGCGTAAAACAGTTCGCCTTCGAGGTAGATCTGCCCGTCCGTAATACTGATCACGTTGGTGGGCACGAATGCAGACACATCGCCCAGCAGCGTTTCGATGAACGGGAGCGCCGTCAGGCTGCCCCCACCACGCGCATCGCTTAACTGCGCGGCGCGTTCCAGCAGGCGGCTGTGGAGATAGAAGACATCGCCGGGGTACGCCTCACGACCAGGCGGACGGCGCATGAGCAGCGAAACCTGGCGGTAAGCCCAGGCGTGTTTGGAAAGATCGTCATACACGATGAGCGCGTCCATGCCGTTTTCCATGAACCATTCGCCCATCGCACAGCCGGCATAGGGGGCAATGTACTGCATGGCGGCGGCATCAGACGCAGAAGCCACCACCACAATGGAGTATTCCATTGCGCCGTATTCTTCGAGTGTGGCAACCAGGCGCGCCACTTCGCCGCGGCGCTTGCCAATGGCGACGTAGATGCAGGTCATGTCTTGCCCGCGCTGGTTAATAATCGTATCTACCGCGATGGCTGTCTTGCCGATCTGACGGTCACCGATGATCAGTTCACGTTGGCCGCGCCCAATCGGGATCATCGAGTCAATCGCCACGATACCGGTCTGTACCGGACGGTACACGTTGCGGCGGTCCATAACCCCTGGCGCAATGCGTTCAATGTTGTAGTATTCCGATGACTGAATGGGGCCTTTACCGTCCAACGGTTCGCCAAGCGCATTCACGACGCGCCCCAGCAGCCCTTTACCCACCGGAACCGACGCGATACGCCCAGCAGGACGCACTTCGTCGCCTTCCTGGATGTCGTCGTAACTGCCCATGATGATGACACCGACGTTGTCTCGTTCCAGGTTGAACGCGATGCCAGCGGTACCGTTTTCAAAGCGCACCAGTTCGCTGAAGCGAATATTCTGAAGACCGGCCACGCGGGCGATACCGTCGCCCACCTCTTCAACATACCCAACTTCAACGGACTCAACGCTTGGGGTATACCCTTCAATTTGCTTTAACAGCGACTCATAAATGTTTTTGGAGACATCCGTCATTGTTGAGGCTTCCTCACTCTCTTCTTGAGAAACAACACGAACGGCAGCAGAAGCGGCTGCCGAGACTCACCCCTATCACATCGTTCTGCACATCACGGTGCGTGGACAATTTTAACGGAACGTGCCTGAGTTGTCCACAATTTCACAAATCGCGGTTGGCAAAACCATCTGCGGGCTGGGCCCTGCGCAACCCAGAACGCCCCGCGCCTATTCCACAACAACCGCCCCCG
>CAZQIJ010000666.1:0-2320 GCA_964592955.1 uncultured Anaerolineaceae bacterium | reverse complement strand
GGTTGGCCCCGCTTCGCTGGGGCGTGTCTTTTACGTGTTAGGCCGTGCGATTGATGGTGGCGCAGATGTTCCCGCAGATGTTCCCCGCCGCCCCATTCACGCCGATGCCCCAGACTTCGAAAATCAGGCAACGAAAACCGAGGTGTTTGAGACCGGGATGAAGGTCATTGACCTTGTCGCGCCCATGACGCGCGGCGGCAAAACCGGGATCTTTGGCGGCGCAGGTGTGGGCAAGACGGTTACGATCATGGAACTGATCAACTCGATTGCGACACAGCACGCAGGCTTGTCTGTGTTTGCCGGTGTGGGTGAACGCACGCGCGAGGGAACACAGCTCTATCAGGAGATGGAAGAAGCCGGTGTGCTGCCAAAGCTGGCCATGGTGTTTGGCCAGATGAACGAACCGCCAGGTGTACGCCTGCGTGTGGCGCTTTCTGGCCTGACGATGGCCGAATACTTCCGCGACGAAGGCCGCGACGTGCTGCTGTTCGTGGATAACATTTTCCGCTATTCGCTGGCCGGTGCGGAAGTATCGGCCCTCCTCGGTCGTATGCCATCGGCGGTGGGTTACCAGCCGACCCTGGCAGACGAGATGGGCCAGCTTCAGGAACGCATCACCTCCACCAAATCAGGCGCGATCACGTCGGTACAGGCTGTATATGTCCCGGCAGACGATTACTCGGATCCGGCCCCGGTGGCGGTGTTCACGCACCTGGATGGAACCATTGCGCTGGAACGTTCGATTGCCTCGCGCGGGTTGTTCCCTGCGGTAGATCCGCTGGCGAGCACCAGCAAGATCCTGGATCCCCTCATTGTGGGTGAAGAACATTACCGCACCTCGCGCGAAGTTCAGCAGGTGCTTCAGCGTTACAAAGACCTGCAAGACATCATCGCCATTCTGGGTATCGACGAACTTTCTGACGACGACAAGCTGCTGGTGGCACGCGCCCGTAAGATCGAGCAGTTCCTCACCCAGCCGATGGTCGTCGCCGAGCAGTTTACCGGTCGTGAAGGCCGTTATGTGAAGGTCAAGGATACCATTCGTGGTTTCCGGCTGATCCTGGATGGCGAAGTTGATCACATCCCGGAGCAGATGTTCTATATGGCAGGCGCAATCGAGGATGTCTACCAGCGCTACGATGCCGCACAGCAGGCCGAATAGCCTAAGGAGGCGGTGATGCCAATCGAAGTTGAAATCGTCTCGAAAGAAAGAGTGGTCTTTCACGAAGCTGCGGCAGATATGGTCCTGATTCCGGCGGCAGAAGGCGAGATGGGCGTGCTTCCTAACCATGCCCCGGTGCTGACCACCCTCGGTTTCGGTGAACTGGTCGTACGCAAGGGCAGTGCCGAGGAACGCTTTGCCATCTATGGCGGTGTGGTGGATGTGCGCCCCAAGAAAGTCACCGTGCTGGCAGAACTTGCAGAATCGTCCTTCAGCCTGAATCTGGACGCCATCGAAAATGCGCGCGCTGCCGCTCAGCAGGCGATGGCGCAGGGGCTGCCGCCAGAACAGAACCGCGAAGCCCTGCTTGCGCTGCGCCGTGCAGAACTGGCGATGCGCATTTCGCGCAAAATCCAGCAGCGCGGTGCGCCCGTCATGCGCATTATCCAGACGGAAGAAGACGCCGGCTAAAAGTCTTAACTGGCCAGGTCTTTACCGGGGGTGCGCAGCCTGCACGGTCCATTTGTTTTAACCCCGTCCCCAACGCCCGGACATAACACCGGGCGTTGCTTTTTATTGCCGTTAGCTGTAAATTTACAGGCTGGATTGTTTCTGTGCGAGGAGTTGAACTTGTTCGGCAAAAAACTTGGCGTCGATTTGGGCACGGTCAATGTACTCATCTGCGAACACGGGCAAATTGTCCTGCAGGAACCGTCCATTGTGGCGCTGCTGGCAGAAGAAGAACCCGGCAGGGGTATCCCGATTGTGGAAATTGGCCAGCCTGCGCGCGAAATGCTGGGCAAGGTGGACAGTGAAGACATTCAGATTGTGCGCCCCCTGCAGAATGGCGTTATTGCAGATTACGAAGTGACGTCTGCGATGCTCGAGTATTACCTGAACCGCGTTGCCGGACGCATACGCCTGTTTAAGCCGACGGTGATGGTGTCTGTGCCATATGGCGTTACCAGCGTTGAGCGGCGCGCCGTGCTGGAGGCAGCCTACGCCGCGGGGGCACGCGAGGCTCACCTGATCCCGGAACCGCTTGCTGCGGCCATCGGCGCGGGGCTGCCGATTGCGACCCCGGCAGGCGACATGATCATCAATATCGGCGGCGGCATCACCGAAGCTGCAATCCTGAGCATGAGCACGATTGTGCGT
>CAZQIJ010000665.1:0-2322 GCA_964592955.1 uncultured Anaerolineaceae bacterium | reverse complement strand
GTTTCACAGTGTGCATTCACATGCGAAGGGCTGGCATGCAGTCCCCTTCAGCCTCGCGCTACAACCCCAGCGATACGTACTTGACTTCCAGATATTCATCGATGCCCACCGAGCCGCCCTCTCGCCCGATTCCGCTCTCCTTAACCCCGCCGAACGGAGCCTGAGCCGTACTGGGCAGCGCATCGTTCGCCCCCACAATGCCAAATTCCAGCCGTTCCGCCACCCGCATCACCCTGCTTACATCGCGGGTGAAGAAATAGGCCGAAAGGCCGAACGGCGTATGATTGGCGCTGGCGATGACCTCGTCTTCTTCGTCGAACGCAATCAGCGGTGCCACCGGGCCGAACGTCTCTTCCTGCGCCACCAGCATCGCATCGGTGGCCCCGGCAAGCACCGTCGGTTGCCAGAAGTTGCCGCCAGGATACTCGCCAACCGCCAGCGCCGACCCGCCGGTAATGACCTGTGCGCCTTTCGCCAGCGCGTCCATCACGTGGCGCTCCACCTTCGCACGCGCCGGATGGTCGATCAGCGGGCCGATCACCGTCTCTGGTTGCAGGCCGCTTCCCACCGGCATACGCGCCACTTCTGCCGTGAAGCTCTCCGCGAAGCGCTCATAAACCGCGCGCTGCACATAGATGCGGTTGGCGCAGATGCACGTTTGCCCCGCGTTGCGGAATTTCGACGCGACCGCGCCACGCACCGCCGCCTGTAAATCTGCATCCTCAAACACGATGAACGGCGCATTGCCGCCCAGTTCCATCGACATCCGCTTAACCGTCTGCGCAGATTTCACGATCAGCAGCTTGCCGACCTCGGTTGACCCCGTAAATGAGATCTTGCGCACCCGCGCATCGCCAAAGACTACCTCTGAAAACGGCAGCGGGTCGCTGGCCGGGACGATGTTGACCACACCCGGCGGGAACCCGGCTTCAACCATCAGCCGTCCCAGTTCCAGCGCACACAGCGGCGTCTGCTCCGCAGGCTTACACACCGCCGTACAGCCAGCCGCCAGCGCTGGCCCCAGCTTGCGCGTCAGCATCGCCATCGGGAAGTTCCAGGGCGTGATGAGCGCCACAACACCCACCGGCTGCCGCAGCACAAGGATGCGCTTGTTTGCGGCGCTTGCGGGTACGATCTGCCCGTAAACCCGCTCTGCCTCTCCCGCAAACCACGCGAAGAAGCTGGCCGCATAGGCGATTTCGCCGCGCGCTTCGGCCAGCGGTTTCCCCTGTTCCAGCGTCATGACCGTAGCCAGGCGCTCGAGCTGGTCCAGCATCAGTGCCGCTGCCTTGCGCAGCAGGTCTGCGCGTTGGCCAGCCGGCATGGCCGCCCACGCTGGCAGCGCAGCATAAGCGGCATCAACCGCGTCGCGCGTTTCCTGCGCGCCCCCGTCCGGGATTTTGACCAGTGCTTCGCCCGTCGCCGGATTCTCCACCGCGAAGTGCTTCGCGGCGCTCTGCCAGGTGTTGTTGATAAAGACGCCGTAGGTCGCACCGCCCAGGGTTTGCGCGGCGACTTCAGCGAGCGTTCCCATGCCCACACTCCTCACATCACACCATCCCATGCGCCTGATCTTACCGCACCCCTGCACCGCAATCCACGTTTGGTGATCACGGCAAACGTCGTCACGTCACAGTCTCAAGGCGCGCCGCACAGGTCGTTGGCCCGCTACTCAGCGCGCGGCAGCCTGATGATCACTGTGGTTCCCACGTTGATGGCACTCTCTACCTCAATGGAGCCATGATGCACGTCGATCACCGCCCGCGTAATCGTAAGCCCCAGCCCCAGCCCGCTGCCTTCATGGATGTTGCTGGCATGAAAGAATGGCTCGAAGATCCGCTTCAGCTCGTTCTCTGGTATGCCACGCCCCTGGTCGCTCACCGTAAACACGGCATGGCCGTTGTGGTGGCTTAGGCTGGTGTGGATCACGCTTTCCGCTGGCGAGAAATACACTGCATTGGCCAGCACGTTCCCCAACGCGCGCCGCAGCAGCCCGGGGTCGCCCCGCACCCGCATCGGTGCCTCAATCGCATTTTCAAACCGCAGATGCGGCGCGCTGTCAGCCTCCACTTCCGCCAGTATCGTGTTGCACAGGTGGCTCAGGTCAAGGCGCTGCATAATCAGGTTATCGTGTGCGAACGTCCCCTTCATCACCACGCCGATGTCATCAAGCATATGGGTGATGCGCTGAATCTGCGCGTGGATGATCGCGCGTTTCGCCTGCCGCTGCTGCGGGGTCAGCCGTTCCAGGTACGTGTCCAGCGTCTCAGCAGCAGACTGAATGACGGTCAGCGGGGTGCGGAACTCATGGGAGATCTGCGT
>CAZQIJ010000664.1:0-2328 GCA_964592955.1 uncultured Anaerolineaceae bacterium | reverse complement strand
AAGGCACGCTTACGCAGTAAGGCACGCTTACGCAGTAAGGCACGCTTACGCAGTAGAGGTCATGAGATGCGGTGCGCAGTGGGTGTGGATATTGGCGGCACGAAGATCGCATTCGCGCTGGTAGGCGAGGACGGTGAAATCCTGGCCGAACAACGCCTGCCGACGCGCGCCGAGGTCGAAACGCTGGTTGACGATCTGGCAGCCGGTATTGGTGCCCTGTGCGCAAACACAGCGCACCGCATCCTGGGGATTGGCGTAGGGGTCCCTGGTTACGTTGATGCGCGGCGCGGGGTGGTGCTGGAAGCGGTCAATCTGGGCTGGCGCGATGTCCCTCTGGCAGATCTTCTGGGGCGGCGGCTTTCCGGCAGCCTCCCGATTCAGGTGCAGAAGGATGCGAACGCCGCTGTGATGGGGGAATACGTTTTCGGCGCGGCGCGAGGCAGTCACAGCGCGGCGCTGATCGCCATCGGGACGGGACTTGGCCTTGGCCTGATGGTGAACGGTGCGCTGGTCACAGGGGTGGGCGGCGCGGCAGGTGAAATCGGGCATATCGGCCTGGACCCGGGCGGGAGGGTGTGCGCGTGTGGACTGCGTGGCTGCCCGGAGAGCGTCATCTCTGGCGTGGGGCTGCTGGCGGGTGCGCAACACCACCGCGAGCGCTTCATAGAAAGCCCATTGAACCGCGATGACCTGACCACGCAGCACATCCTCAGCGCGTGGCAGGCAGGGGATGCCCTGGCGTGCCTGGTGCTGGACGAGGCCTTCGCGCAGATGGCGCTGCTAAGCCTGTGGTGCATTGGCCTGCTGAACCCTGACCGGTTGATTATCGGCGGCGGGCTTGGGCTGGCGCTCGCTGATCGCCTGCTGCCGTACCTTGAACAGCAGATCGCACAGCGCACCCACGCTGCTGCGCGCAGCGGGTTAACCATTGTGCGCTCTCAGGTTGCGTCAAGCGCGGTGGGTGCGGCGGCGCTAATCCTCGGGCAGCCGGGGTGAGCCGCCGCAGTCGGCTAAAGTCCCTGAGCTTTGGCCTGTGCCCAGAAGACATCAAGTTCCGCAACGGTGTACGCGCTGTAGGGGCGTCCGCTGGCGGCAACAGCCTGTTCAACATAGCGGAAGCGCCGCCCGAACCGGGCATTGGCTTCGCGCAGCGCGCCCTCCACATCTTCCAGGCCGAGCCAGCGCGCCCAGTTGATGACTGAAAACAGCACATCGCCGATTTCCTTGCGTCGTTCTTCGGGTGTTGGCGCGTCCTGCACCTCGCGGATCTCTTCCATGAGCTTCGCCAGCACTTCGTCGATCTGCACCCAGTCGAAGCCCACTTTTGCCGCCTTGCGCTGGTAGGTCTCGCCCTGCATCAGCGCGGGCAGGCCAACCGGCACACCGTCCAGAACCGACTCGCGTGGTTTGCCATTGGCGCTGCCGCTGGCTTTTTCATTCTGTTTGAGCTGATCCCAGTTGAGCTTGACCTGTTCGGGCGTGTCGGCACTGGCATCGCCCCACACATGCGGGTGCCGCCGGATCATCTTGTGATTGATGGCGCGCAGCACATCCGCCATGCGAAACTCGCCATCGTCAATGGCGATCTGGGTGTGCAGCACAACCTGAAGCAGCACGTCCCCCAGTTCTTCATAGAGGCCGTCCGTATCACCGTTTTCGATGGCTTCCAGCACCTCATATGCTTCTTCGATGAGATACGGGCGCAGCGAGTCGTGCGTCTGCTTGCGATCCCAGGGGCAGCCTTCCGGGGCGCGCAGATGCGCGATAATCTCCTGGAACTGCTCGTAACTGGACATGTCGCCGAGCGGCGGCAGATACAGCGACGTCAGATGATTGATATGCGGGCTGTGGTCAATTTCGAAAAGCGGCAGTGTCTCCATATGCGCCTGGGGCGTCCCGGCAGCGTGGACCAGCGAAACCCTGAAATCATCGGGATACTGGTTCATCAGGGTGAGCTTGACATCAGACGCCACCTGACGGTTATACACCTGACCAAGCAGCGCGGGGGCATCGGGGTTGATGGGCGGATGGTGCATCGCGGCGACGGTAAGCGCGTCCAGGATTTGCAGGCCGTCCATTGCGTCTGCACCCACAAGCTTCAGGGTAGGTTCAACGAAGCTGATTCCGTGAATGACCCGTGCCGGAATGCCGGAGGCCAGAATGCGTGCGGTTGTCGATTCGCCTACAAACGGGTCACCGGGCACCGCGTAGACGACATCACCGGTTGCTGCCGCTTCGAGGATGCGCGCCGTGATGGCAGCATAAACGGCCTCAAAATTGTCGGCGGTCTCATAGAGGTCGTCAAAGCTGCGGTAGTCTGGCCCGGCG
>CAZQIJ010000663.1:0-2333 GCA_964592955.1 uncultured Anaerolineaceae bacterium | reverse complement strand
GCGTACTGGGGTTGCAAGGGGCGAAGTCCCTTGCTGGGGTAAGTAGCCTGAGCAGTTACGAATTACCGTAAGTATCCAGATTTGAACGAGGCACACATGACCGACCACGACGTTTTCCTCAGCTACAGCCGAGACGATCTGAAGATCATGAATCGTCTTCGCGATGATTTACGGGCGGCGGGCCTGAAGGTATGGACCGATGAAGGCATTCCGCTCGGTTCTTCTTCGTGGAAACTGGAGATTGAACAGGGGATACGCGGCTCCACCTGCCTGGTCGTGCTGCTCTCGCCAGATGCGGCTGCTTCGCGCTGGGTACGTGCGGAAATCGACTTTGCCGAGGCGCAGCGTAAGCCCATCTTCCCGGTACTGGTACGCGGGGAGGAAAGCGAGGCCGTCCCGTTTGGACTTAGCACGCACCAATGGATCGACCTGCGTGATACAAGGGATTACCCGCAGCAGTTCCGGCGGCTGACGGCGGCCCTGGCCCATGAAGTGAGTGACGATCAGATGCGCTCGGCGACGGCATACACACCGAACGCATCTGACCCCGTCAGCGTTCAGCCACGGCCCGCCGCCAGCCCGGCGCGCACATCACGCGCGGTTCAGCCTGCGCTGCTGGTGCTGGGCATCGCGTTCGTTGTGCTTCTGGGGGCAGTGCTGCTGTACATGACGAATCAGCAGCAGCCCGGTGCGCCGCTGACGGCGGAACCCACCGGACGCGTGAATGTCGTGCAGGCGGCCACCCCCACACCCGCAGCGCTACAGGCAGCGGACGGCACCCGCATCGCCGTGCCTGCTTTCAGCATGCCGGAGGACTGGGTACGCCACAACGGTACGCTCGTCAGCATCGCGGCACCA
Organism: uncultured Anaerolineaceae bacterium; assembly: GCA_964592955.1. Classification (GTDB taxonomy): domain Bacteria; phylum Chloroflexota; class Anaerolineae; order Aggregatilineales; family Phototrophicaceae; genus CAZQIJ01. The sequence goes on along the minus strand of CAZQIJ010000663.1, from coordinate 1,475 downwards.
CCCTCCTACCAGCAGTATCCGATAGATACCGAAATCTTCACGTCGTTTGCGCGCTTGCTGTTACCGGAATACCTGCCTGAACAACCGCTGCCCTCCGTTCCAAATGCGTACATTGACCTGTATGTGGCGGACCTCGTCAGTTTTACCGGGATCTGGGCAGGGATTGAGCCGCTCGATTATTCACTGCCACTGGAGATCAACGCAGAGCGCTTTATCGACGCGGTGGCTTCGATGAACTTTGATGTCAGGGCGACTGAACAGGTGACGCTGCCGTATGGAGAGATGATTCGGATGTACATCGGCTCTCCGACGCTCGCGGGCCATGGGCTGCTGTACTTCACGTTGGCGGGGGGGGATGACGCGGCTGCTGAACGCAGCATTTTTGTTATATTCACCACTGGAGCGCTGATGGATGCCGATGCGCTGCTGACCTTCAGCGAACAGGTCATGGCGACATTTACGCTGGCAGCCACAGATGACGGCGACGACGACTAAGCGACGCGGACAGTTTTTGCCTGTTGAGCTTTGCGCCAGGTGACGATACCATTAGTGCGGCAAGGGTGGGCGCGTACCATCCTGGCCGCATTGTTTCACCCGCACCAGGATAACACCTTGACCCGACTTAACCAGACCCTGACTCTGATTTTCGCCGCTATGCTGACCGCGTGTTCCGGTTTGGGCGGCGAGCCGGAAATTGTCGCCACACTGCCCCAGGCGACCGCAGTCTCGTCGCAAGGCAGCAACAACGAACCGCTGTACCCCCTCAGCCCGCCCGATATCGTTAACGGCGCGGCGCTTTTTGCCGAACACTGCGCGGAATGTCATGGCGCAGATGGCAGTGGGCGCTCGGCATTTGTGGCGAGCGGGGAAATCGGGGATCCGGGAAACTTCCTGGACCCGGCCACCGCCAGCGAACAGACCCCGTTCGAGTGGTACCGCACCATCACCAACGGGCGCATCGAAGCCCTCATGCCGCCCTGGCGCGACGCGCTCACCGCTCAGCAGCGCTGGGACGTGGCGCTGTACACCTACACCCTGCACTACACGCCGTCCCAGCTTCGGGTGGGCGCGCGGTTGTATGGCGAGTGTTCGGAATGTCATGGCGAAAGCGGGCGCGGGGATGGCCCTGAAGCCGCGACCAACCCCACGGATGTGAAAGACCTTACGCGCCAATCCGCAATGGTGACGCTGAGCGACGCTTCGATACAGCGCATGGTGCGCCAGGGTCTGGATGACGCCATGCCGTCGTATGCCGACATCTTCAATGATGAGGAAATCGCGGCGGTGACCGCCCACGCGCGCACGCTGTCGCTGGCGAATATGGATCAGCGCCCGCCGCTGCCGTCAGGGGTCGTGGCGCAGGCCGCAGCCACCGAGGGCACCGCCACCGAGGAAGCTGCCAGCGACCCCGAAGCGACACCGGACGCTGCCACCACCGTCCTGGATATCACCGGAACGGTCACCCACGGCACGGC
>CAZQIJ010000662.1:0-2344 GCA_964592955.1 uncultured Anaerolineaceae bacterium | reverse complement strand
GACAGAGGCGCGTTTCGAGCCGGTAGAGATTGGGGTGTTCAGCCCTGGCATGCGGCCCGTGGATTCGCTTTCGGCGGGTGAGGTGGGCTATATTGCCACCGGCCTGAAGACGGTGCGCGAATGCCGCGTGGGTGATACCGTCACGCTGCTGAATAACGGGGCCACCACAGCCCTGCCCGGTTACAAGCAGGTGAAGCCGATGGTCTTCGCGGGGATTTACCCCACCAACAACGACGACTATCCTGAACTGCGCGACGCGCTGGAGAAATTGCAGCTCAACGACGCCTCGCTGGTCTACCAGCCTGAAAGCTCGCAGGCGCTGAATTTCGGCTTCCGCGTGGGCTTTCTTGGCCTGTTTCACATGGAGATTATCCAGGAGCGCCTGGAGCGCGAGTATGACCTGGACATTCTGGCGACAGCCCCCAGCGTAGAGTACCGCATCATCAAGCGCGGCGGCGAAGTGCTCACCATCGATAGTCCGGCCTTCCTGCCGGATGAAAGCACCATCGAAGAGATCCAGGAACCCTGGATGAAGATCCAGATCTACACCCCGCAGGAACATATCGGCGCGATTATGGACATGGTGATTAAGAAACGCGGTGAATTTGTGACCACCGAGTACCTTGACCCCACGCGCGTGATCATGCACTACCGAATTCCGCTCTCTGAGCTGATCGTCGATTTCTATGACCGGCTTAAGAGTGTATCTCGCGGCTATGCCAGCCTGGATTACCAGTTCGACGAGTATCGCGCAGGGGACCTGGTGAAGCTCGATGTGCTCGTCAACAATGAACCTGTGGACGCGCTCGCCATCATCGTCCACAAGGATCACGCCTTTCACAAAGGCCAGAAGCTGGTGACGAAGCTCAAGGAGCTGATCCCGCGCCAGATGTTCGTCGTTCCCATTCAGGCGGCGGTGGGCAAACGCGTGATCTCCCGCGCCAACGTCAGCGCCATTCGTAAAGATGTGCTGGCGAAATGCTACGGCGGGGACATCACACGCAAGAAGAAACTGCTGGAAAAGCAGAAAAAAGGGAAGAAGCGCATGAAGATGATCGGGCAGGTCGAGGTGCCGCAGGAAGCGTTCATGGCGCTGCTGAGCCTAGGGGACGACGACTAAGGGCTGTTCCAGACAAGAGACCAGGCACCCGATGTGGGCGGGGCAATATCCCCGCCCCTACACATGATTGATGATTTTCCTGGCACAGCCCAGGCAGCACACCCTGCCAGCGTGGTGACCTGTGGGCTGTGCTGCCTGCGTATCCTTCGTGCTGACTGGCCCTGCGCCCCCCTGATGGTTAAATCCTTACGTCGATTTTTGTAGAAATGTTAAGTCTCTGTCAAGCTTTCAAGAATGAATTTGGCTGAGTGGGTCTGCGTGCTAAAATCTCAAGCATAAAACACATTACTCCCATAGACCAGCAGGCACCGCCATGACCCATCACCGTGCAGTACTCGTTTTATCGCTCTTCATTCTGCTCGTGCTGCAGGGCGCTGCAGTCTTTGCCCAGGAAAGCACACCACAAAGCACACCAGCACACGACACTGTACGGTTCGAGCGCTATACCGCGCGCGACGGGCTGCCCAATACGACCGTGTATCGGGTATTGGAAGACCGCCAGGGGTTTGTGTGGGTGGCCACGCTGGGAGGCGTAAGCCGCTATGACGGCAAGACCTTCAGGAATTACGTCCACTCGGCAGACGATCCCCAAAGCCTTTCCGAAAATTACGTGTTCAGCCTTCTGGAAACGGAGGATGGCAGCCTGTGGTTTGGGACATGGGGCGGCGGCCTGAACCGGCTGAACCCCCTTACCGACACGCTGACCATCTACCGCAACGACCCCGATGATCCGCAAAGCCTGAGCAATGACTTTGTCTATAATCTGCTGCAGACCGATGCCAACACGCTGTGGATAACTACAGAGGGCGGCCTGAACCGGCTGAACCTGCAGACGGGTAAATTCACGCGCTATCTGCACGACCCGGACGACCCCACAACGATTTCTGACAGCAGCCTGACCGGGATCGTGGAAGATGGTGACGGCATATTGTGGCTGGGGACCTACAGCGGCGGGCTGATCCGCTTTGACCCGGCGACAGAGACGGCAACTGCCTACCGCCATACCCGGCTGGACGCGAGCACGATCAGCAGCGATTATGTGGAATGCCTGACGATGACCCGCGACGGTACGCTGTGGGTGGGGACAGACAACGGGCTGAATCGCTTCGATGCTGCCACCGGGACATTTGTCACGTATGCCAGCAGCAGTGCACCCGGCGCGCTAAGCGACCGCTTCATCAACTGGATTGACGAAGACCGCGATGGCAGGTTGTGGATCTCCAC
>CAZQIJ010000661.1:0-2350 GCA_964592955.1 uncultured Anaerolineaceae bacterium | reverse complement strand
CGTCCCTATGCGCCCAAGGGCACGATGTGGGAACAGGCAGCGAAAGCCTGGCGCTGCTCGAAGCGCTGCTGCCCACGCTGGGAGAGCGACCGGTGCTGCTGGTTGGGAGCTATCGCGACGACGAACGCGCGCTGGCGTTCAACGCACACACCATCAAGCTGCGCCGCCTGACCCGCGAGTCCATCGCGGAGCTGAGCGCGAACATGCTGGGCGAGAACGGGCGCAATCCGGAAATTGTCAATTATCTGGAGCGCGAAACCGAAGGCAACGTCTTTTTCCTGGTGGAGGTCGTCCGTGCGCTTGCGGAAGAATTCGGCCAGTTAAACCGCGTGGGCGGCGTGCTGCCCCAAAACGTGATCACGGGTGGCGTGCAGCGCGTGATTCACCGCCGCCTGAACCGTGTACCGCGCCGGGACTTCCCTCTGCTTCAGGTCGCCGCACTGTTGGGCCGCAAGCTGGATCTGGATGTTCTGGCACATGCCGGGATAGACATCAACCTGCAACGCTGGCTGGAAAACTGCTCCAACGCCGCCGTGATCGAAGTGCAGGACGAATCGTGGCAGTTCACGCACGACAAGCTGCGCGAGGCGGTGAACATCACCAGCGGTGGCGAACAGATGAAGGATGTTCATCGCAAAGCCGCGGAAGCGCTGGAAGGCGTTCATGGTGGTGACCCGGCCTACGCACCTGCCCTGACCCGTCAGTGGGGCGGTGCGGGCCGCAAAGACAAGGAACGCCATTACGCGATCATTGCCGGTGACCAGGCCCAGCTCTACAGCGCGTACCAGGAAGCCTTGGCATTCTACCAGCGCGCACTGGACATTGAACCAGAACTGCGCCTGCGCAAAAACATTGCAGACATGCTGGCGCGCCTGGGGCAGTACAGCGAGGCGCAGAGTGCGCTGGAAGCGGTGCTTTCCCAGGCGAAGGACGATCTCGCCGCGCAGGCACGCCAGACCCTGGGCAATGTGCTGTACCTCAAGGGTGAGCACGAAGCGTCTGCCAAACTGCTGCGCCAGAACCTGGATTACTTCCAGCAGGGCCATGCATTGGGCAGCTTGGGCAGCACGCGGTTGGCCGAAATCGTCGCGACTTTGCTGTCTTTGGGGTACGTGCAGGCGGATCTGGGAAATTACGAGCGCGCCGAGCAGCACTTTGCGGAAGCGCTGGCGTTGGCGCGCCGCCTGGATCACGACTACCTCATTTCGCAGTGCCTCAGCGCGCTGGGCCGTGTTTATGCTGTGCAAGGTAACTTTGAAGCTTCAACCACCGCGCAGCAGGAAGGGTTGGAGATTTCCCGTAAACTGGGCAACCGGCAGGCGATTGCTGTGGCCAACCTTAACCTTGGTAATCTGGCGGCCTACCAGGGGCGGTTTGATGCCGCCGAAGCGCACCTGGACGATGCACTGCCGATCTTTCGCGAGATCGGCAACCGGGGGGGGATTGCCGCTGTCATCAGCAATCGCGGCATGAACGCGCTGCAGCGGCAGCAGTTTCAGCGCGCTTATGACCAGTTTCAGGAGAGCCTTACGCTTCTGGTGCAGATCAACGATGTGTTCCTGGTTGCCAACACCCACAATAACCTGGGTCATGCTGCCGCACCTCTGGGGCGTGCAGACACGGCCCGAAATCACTACCTGGAGGCCATGCGCATCGCCCATGAACTTCAGGCCGTCCCGCTGGTGCTGGAATCCCTGGCGGGCGTCGCGATGCTCTATGTTCAGCAGGGCCACCAGCGCCAGGCAGATCCCATTATTCGGATGGTGCTGGCGCATCCCGCTGCAAGCCCAGATATCCGCGCGATGCTTGGCGGCACATCCCCTGACGGCGAATCGCCAGCAGGCAGCGCGGACCACGCGGACTATGCCGAAGTCGTTGACGCTTTGCTACAGGAACACGCAGCACAGCAGCAGCCTGCCGTCATCGTTGAGGGGCGCGAACCACGATGATACGTTATGGGCGGATGCATCAACCCGTGCGCCGGGTCATGCGTTGTGCTACAGCGGGTGCGCGGTGGCGCAGGTGTGCTGGCATTACGTGTTGCCCCTTCCTGCCTGCATCGGCCACGAAGGGCGTCCTGTGATTTGATGAAGAACGTAAATAATCGGTCTGAAGTTCGTTTCATTTCAACTGGGATTAATGAAAGGAGTCTACACTGGTGATTGTCACTTTATGTCATCTTTAATTTCGGAGCGTCCATATGAAACGCATTCTCCTTGTTGTGGTGCTGCTGCTGACCCTCATCGTGGCCAGCGCAACCCTCAATGCTAACGGGCAGGCACTGCCCCCGCTTCCTAATGGAGAATCAGCCTGAAAACGTTGAATGTCGCCGTGTCTGCTGAAGCACAAA
>CAZQIJ010000660.1:0-2351 GCA_964592955.1 uncultured Anaerolineaceae bacterium | reverse complement strand
GGCACCCCAGGTGTGGTTTTCCTGGGCTGTAAACCGGCGGCCTGAAAAGTACTTATCAAAATTTATGCTGTAATGTTCTTGTTTTTGTGCTAAACTGTGGCAATCCCCACCCATTACGGGGAAATCCAATACACTTCAAGTCTCGTGAACGCGCGCCCATGCGGTCCCCCTACCGGCGGCGCGCTCAGCAAAAGGTGATCTTCAGATGTTCAGATTTACGCTTCGGCGGCTGCTGCAAGCCATCCCCACGCTTCTCGGCGTTTCAGTCCTTGCTTATCTGCTGATGTCTGCCGCGCCCGGCGGACCGGTGGCCGCCATGACCGGGGGGCAGAAGCTAACCGCCGAAGCCCGCTTAGCGGTTGCGGCGCGCCTGGGTGTGAATGATCCCATCTGGCTGCAATATCTGCGCTGGCTGATCGGCGACGACTGGCTGCGCTGGGATACCAATGGCGACGATATCGCAGACCAGGCCTTCCTGGTGCCGCTGGATGCCGACGGCGACGGCGAACCGGAACCGCCCGGCGAACGGTACGGCGTGCTGCGCGGTGACTGGGGCGACTCGTTCTACTCCAAGAAACCGGTTGTGCAGGTCTTTGGCGAGCGCATCCCCGCGACGTTTGAACTGGGGATCATCTCGCTGGTGGTCGGCACGCTGATCGGCGTGACGGTGGGCATACTGTCTGCGGTGCTGCGCGGCGGCCTCTTCGACAATGTGGCGCGCATCGTGGCGGTGATCTTCAGCGCGGTGCCGATCTTCTGGCTGGGGCTGCTGATGATTATGATCTTCGGGGTGGCGCTGCAAAACGCGCCGGAACCGTTTAACCAGTTGGCGCTGCCGATGGGCGGGCGCTGCAAGATCTCGATTGCTGGCGGGTGCCCGCCGCTGTTCCAGCGCCTGGAGTACCTCCTCATGCCGGCCTTCGTGCTGTCCACCGGGGCCATCGCGGTCTATTCGCGTTTCGTGCGCGCCTCGATGCTGGATATCATCTCGCAGGATTACATCCGCACGGCCAAAGCCAAGGGCCTCACGGGGCGCATGGTGTGGTTTAAGCACGCGGCGCGCAATGCGCTTATCCCGGTGGCCACCTTCCTGGGGCCATCCATTACCGGCGTGCTCAGCGGTGCCGTCCTCACAGAGACGATCTTCTCCTGGCCGGGCATTGGCCGCGAGGCCGTCAGCTCGGTATTTCGCTTCGATTATCCGATGGTGATGGCGGTGGCGATGTTTGGTGCCGTTGCCACCATTCTGGGCTTCATTTTGTCCGATATCATGTATGCGTGGATCGACCCGCGCGTGCGGCTGGATTAAGAGCCGGAGACAAGCTTATGGCACAGGCACAAACCAACCAGACCCAGGGCGCGGTGCTCACGCTGCGCCAGCCGGAGAAAACGCCGGAAAGTCTTTCGCTTACCCAGCTCGCACTGCGCCGCCTGCGCAAGGATCGCCTTACGCTGCTGGCGCTGGGGATCCTCATCACGCTCACGCTGTCCAGCCTGTTTGCGCCGCTGATTGCCGACGCGCTGGACGTGAGCTACACCGCGACCAACGCGCGCAATACCTTTGCGCCCATGTTCTCAGAAGGCCACCTCTTCGGCACAGATGACCTGGGGCGCGATTTCTTCATCCGGCTGCTGTATGCGGGGCAGGTGTCGCTGGGGATCGCGGTCTTCGCGGCGCTGCTGTCGCTGGGGATCGGCGTATCGCTGGGCATCACCACCGGCTATTATGGCGGCCTGATCGATGACCTCGTGAACTGGCTGATCGCCACGCTCAGCTCGATCCCGTCGATCTTTCTGCTGCTGATCGTCTCTGCCGCGGTGCTGCGCAACGAAGCGCTGGCCAATTCGCCCATCGCCGGTCCGCTGGGGATGGTGCTGATCTTCGGCCTGCTGGGCTGGACGAGCACGACGCGCCTCGTGCGCGGCGAAACGCTGGCGCTGCGCGAGCGCGAATACGTCGTCAGCGCGCGTGCGCTGGGGGCGTCTTCCACGCGCATCATGTTTACGCACATCCTGCCGAACCTGTTTTCGGTGGTGGTGATTAACCTGGCGATTGACATCGGCAGCCTGATCCTGGCTGAAAGCGGGCTGAGCTTTCTGGGGTTGGGCGTGCGCCCACCCACCCCCACCTGGGGAAACCTGCTGACGGAATCGCAGACGTATTTCAACCGCGGGCTGCACCTGGTGGTGATCCCCGGCCTGCTCATCTCGCTGACGGTGCTGTGCCTCTACGTGATCGGCGACGGCCTGCGCGACTCCTTCGACCCGACGACGGTCGATTAGCGGCTGTGACTCTGCTCGACCGCCGCGCGGCGGTCGGCGGCGGCGGGGGGGGGGGGGGGGGGGGGGGG
>CAZQIJ010000659.1:0-2354 GCA_964592955.1 uncultured Anaerolineaceae bacterium | reverse complement strand
GTGATCAGCGGCGCATTCCCGCGATGATCGCGCCATACCACCGCCAGCCCCGCCAGCGCCAGCCCGATCAGCGCCAGCCACAGCGCAGACGGCACCGGCACCCGCGCCAGAAAATCTGCCTGCTGCAGCGGCGCGACCCAGGTTTCGACACCTAACCCGGTGGTCAGGTGGGCGGTGAAGCGCAGCGCGTCAGCAGAGATCCCCAGCGTGCCACCGGTGCGCGCGGCGGCTGTGCTTACATCCGGCGGGGATTGCGCCAGCCCCACGACGTAGGGCAGCAGCACCAGCGCCGACAATGCCAGGCTGAGCGCCAGCGCGCGCCGGTCGATCTTGTGGCGCTGCGGCCATACCACCAGGGCGGCCAACGGCAGCAGCGCCCAGGCTGCGAAGTGAATTTGCAGGGCAAACAGCAGCAGCGGCAGCGCCGCCACCTGTGCCCATCGCCGCCCGTCGCGGAAACCGGCCAGCAGCAGCAGCAGCGCCAGCAGCACAAGCGGCGTGTGCATGTCCTGCGCCCAGATCTTGCGGCTGTACAGCACCGCCCAGGGGCTAACGGCATAGGCCAGCGCGCCCACCAGCGCGGCAGCAGGGGGCAGCAGGCGGCGCGCCACCAGGTAAAGCAGCCCCACCCCGGCGACATTCAGCGCCGCGACGAAGCCCGTCACCCACAGCGGATCGCGGGTGACGGCGTAGGGCAGCGCCAGCAGGTATACACTGGCCGGCGGGTTTGGGATGCCCACCGAAGACACAATCCCGCGCAGCGGAAACGGGCCGCCGCGCACCCAGTCCAGCGCACGCAGCGAGAGTATCGCTTCATCGTGGAAGAACTCAACAATCCCCGGTTCGCCCAGGCGCATCAGCGCGGCGATGGCGAGGATAAGCGCAAGCGTGACGAGGTCTCGGCGGGTCATGGGCGGGCTTTCTGCCGGGCGGCTTCATGAACTGAACGCGCCGCAATCTTATGCAGCCCTGCGCTGTTCGTCCAGGGGCGGGGTGGCATTCCGGTGATGCCCGGTGCGGCAGCCGCATTTGCCCAACGCCAGCGCACACCGGCTGCGATGCCCCTCAGAGAACCCTCACCCGCTGTTCTACACCTGCTGCTTGCCATTGTCCCGCGTGTGGACTAAACTGCACCCATTCAACTTGATTCAAATCCACACCTCACCAGACCAATTTGGACTCACCCTTTTTCTGTTTTCCAGTTACCATCGGTAAAGGTTCCCAATCTCAGGATCATCCGCTTATGTCCGCAGAATTTGTCGCCCGTAAGACGTTCAGAACTGACCACCGTACACCGCTGCGGTTTGTCTGGTCGCACATCAGCCGACATCCCTGGCTTGCCCTGCTGATGATGTTTGGCGCGTTCAGTAACGCGGCGCTGGCCGCAGCCATCCCCTATTTCATCGGGCTGGCCATGAACGAACTGGCGCGCAATCCCAACGAAATCGGCCTGCAGTACACGGCGCAGATGGCGGTGGCCATCGTCGTTTCGCAGCTTATCCGCGGTGTGCTGCAATTGATGCGCAATGCTTCGTCTGAAGCCTATGGCCAGCTTGTGGAGCGCGATGTGCGCGATGAGCTTTACGGCAGCCTGCTGGGCAAAAGCATGGCGTTTCATGACCTGATGCCCGTAGGGGAGATTATGGCGCGCGTGACCAACGACGTGCGCGAGATGAACCTGATGATGAATCCCGGCCTGAACCTGATCATCGGCTCTGGCTGGTTTCTGATCATTCCGGTGGTGGCCGCACCGCTCACGCATCCGCACTTCATCATTGTGCCGCTGTCGTTTGTTATCCTGCACACGCTGGTGCAGATCCAGTTCGTGCAGCAGCTTCATCCGATCGCGGAGGAAGTTCGCAGCAGCTTCGGGCGCATGAATGCGCGCCTGGCGGAATCGCTGGACGGCCTGCAGGTGGTCAAAGGCGCAGCGCAGGAGAAGCAGGAGCGGGCCTACTTCGACGCGCTGGCGGATGTGGTGCGAGACCGTTTCATCCAGCAGGGTGCCATTGAAGCGCGTTATCTTTCTGGCCTGCTGCTGCCAGTGGCTTTTGTGGCGGCGTTCATCCACAGCGTGATCCTCTACCGCGCGGGGGGGATACAGATCGGCGATGTGGGCTATTTCGTCGGGCTGATCATGCTGTTCGGCTTCCCGGTGTTTTCGTCGCTCAATTCACTCTCGCGCCTGGCGCTGGGTTACGCGGGCGCGTAACGTATTCTGAGCATCATCAACGCCGAAACTGACCTGGATCGCGCCAAAGAACACAACAAGGCACCGATCACCGGCGCGATCACCTTCGAACATGTCACCTTCGGCTATACAGACGAAACAGAGGTGCTGCACGATGTGGCGT
>CAZQIJ010000658.1:0-2370 GCA_964592955.1 uncultured Anaerolineaceae bacterium | reverse complement strand
CCACCGATAAGGGCGGGCGGGGGCACTGCCGAAGTCGCTGCGCGCGCAGAGCGTGTATGCAAAACGGCGGACACCGGTGTGGTGCCCGCCGTTTTCAGGTGGGGGGGGGGATGGCCGTGTGAGCTACTGGCCGGGGCTGGTGGAGCCTTCCGGGGTGGTGTTCAGGGTGGGCACGATGCTGCCTTCCAGTGTCGGCACAGTGCCCGCGCCGCTGCCTTCTGCTGTCCCGCTCGCTCCGCCGAATTCACCGGGTGTGCCGCTGCTGTTCGGATCGTAGATGACTGAACCGGCCACCGTTTCGGCCACGGCGCTGTGGGTTGCAATGATGCCAGGCGCGCCGGTGAGCGTCGCCAGGGCATAATTGCCGTCCCCCAGGTCCACAATCACAAACAGTTGTTCGGTCACATCTGCCGTGCTTTGGATGCTGGCGGCGGGGCGTTCGTTGATGGTGAACTCTCGCGCCTCGCTGAAGCTCTGCTGTGTGGCGTCTGCCCCCTGCGCAGTAAGCTGTGTGCCGAACTGGTTGAGGATGTCTGTAAGCGCGAGTTGTTCACCGGCCAGTTGGTTGCCAGGGATCGAATAGACAGAGATCACGCCTTCGCCCGCTTCTGGCTGCGTGACCGCGCCGCTGGCCAGCCCTTCTTCGGTAGACAGCACGATCAGCCCTGTTTGCGGCTGGGCGAACCAGCCTTCAGGGTAGCTCACGGTCAGCGAACCGTCGCTGCTGGTGACCGCCTGGGTCAGCGATGCATCGCCGCTGGCGGTCTGGGGGTCTTGCGCGCCGGGATTCTGCCCGGCGCTGCCTGCTGCCGGTTCGAGGGTGGCCTCGCCGGTTCCGGTAAGGGCCGGGTCATTCGTCACGACCAGGTCGGTGGCAGCGCCGGTCTCTGGGCCGGTATCGGCACACGCGGCTGCAAACAGGCTGATCGCGATCAGGGTGATGAGGATTCGCAACGTCATAGCATCTCCATTACATTTGACATTAACATGCGACGCCATTGTCTCACAGCCGTTTGCGAAATTCCTTGAACGTTTCGTGAGTATTCCGTTATTTACCATCTCATAAAGCCAGGACAGCCCGCGATGAACCGTTACGCGCTCGTCTCGTCCTGCTGGGGTGCGTCATCGGCAACGCCTACCGCGAAAAGCAACGTCCGAGCGGCGGATGACGGTTCACGCATGGGCGGTTCACGAACCGACCCTACGATGGCGCAAGCGGCGCAGGTCACCCGATGCTTAATGTCATAAGACATTTCATTGAACCTTCACAACGCGCTCACGGCGTTTGAAACTGCCCCCACTACCGTGAAATGAAAGCTGTACTGCAAAAAGTCCCAGCCAGAACAAGGAGCACAAAGGCATGAATGGACTGAACCTCGACCGCAACTCGGCGGTCATCCTGGGGGTGATCCTCGTCGTGGTTGTCATCGGCAGCTTCCTGCTGTCTCGCGGCGGCGCAGAGGATGATCCCGGCGCTGCGCCTGCATTGAACGAAGCCGACCGCGACAGCATCGATGATCCGGTGGAAGCCGCTGGGGTGGAATTGGGGCGGGTGGTTATCGCCGAAAACATCGACCGCGACTCCTGCCCGGTAGACAGCACATCCACGCTGGACAGCGACCTGGAACGCTTCTATGTGGTGGCGACCGATACCACCTTCCCGCAGGGGTCCGATTTTTTCGTGCGGCTGTACCATGAGGGGAACGCGCTGGAAGACTCCCCGCAGGTGAGCGCCGAAGACACCTACGAAGACATCTGCATCTATGCGGTGTTTGAAGCCGCCGAAGTCGAATTTGAACCTGGTGACTATGAAGCCGAGTTCATCATCAACGGAAACCCGTCTGAAACCGTGGATTTTTCGATCCGCTAGGGCGGCTTTCTGGGCCTGAGCGAAAGGACGCTGATCATGAATTTTGACCTGGGCACGGTGTGCCTGTTAGGAATGCTGCTGATCGTGCTTGTGGCACTGCTGCCCCGGCTGATGGGCGGCGGGGCCGGGCGCGGTACCTACCGCCCGCAGTACGACGACCCGGATGTTCGCAGCGGGTCCGGATTTGGTGGCAACGGCGCAGATGAACGCCCCACCTACAACGATCCGAACGTCCGCAGCCGCAGCGGGTTTGGCCGCGCGTTCGGTCGGCGTTCGTCGTCCGCAGGATCGTCTGCGCCCACCCAGTCCAGCCGTGGGCGCGCAGACAGCCCGGATGTTCGCAGCCGCAGCGGTTTTGGCCGCGACGAGGAGTAGCGGGCGCAGCGAACGGGATGCCAGGCGGGGATCACCCTCAGGGGCGCGCCTAAGCGCGTCTCTGGTGTGTCTGGTGCTGTTGGCGAATCCCCCTCACCCTAAATCCCTCTCCCACTGCTTCGCGG
>CAZQIJ010000657.1:0-2379 GCA_964592955.1 uncultured Anaerolineaceae bacterium | reverse complement strand
GTGTAGAGACGATGCAGGCGGTGGGCGGCGTGGGGCTGGTGCTGCTGGCTGTTCTGGTGGCTGTTGTGATGCGCAGCAGTGCGGCGCGCAGCCAAACGCCAGACGCGCTGAGACTGTCTCTGGCAGAGGGCGCTGTCGTCGGAATCGCCGCCGGTGCGCTGCTCCTGTACCGTGTGGCGCAGCAGGCAGTGGACGACACATCCCTGCTGCTGGTCGGCATCCTCATGGCCATTACCGCCAGTGTGATCTGGTTCCGGCGCGAGACCAAGCTCCCACTGCTGCTGCACCAGCATCTGCCCGTGCGCTCGCTGCCTGCCCCCTGGGTTGCGTTGGCGGCGATTGTGCTGTTGGTGACGGCCAGCCTGGTTTATGACCTGCCCCGGCTCGGCACCGAGGTATTCAACCAGCTTGTGTTCGTGGTGTACGGATTCACGCTGTATGGGCTGGCGTGGCTGCCGTTCGTGTCGCTGGTTGTTGGCCTGCGCGCCTACACCCGCCAGATTCAGGCGTCATCCGGGCACGCCGGATAACGCGCGGGGCATCTGGCACGAGAAACGCCACCTGGTGGGTCACCTGGCATAAGCAGCGCCATCGGTTGAGCGCACACGATGGCGCTGCGCTATACAAGCGACCGCTCGTACCACGACAAGATGAATTTGAGCGGCGCATGACGTAGGGCGCATCGCGATACGCCCGATTTGGTGGGCGTTTCCCAAACAGCCCCTACCGAAGCTGTGCATGCTCATCCTGTTGAGGTACGGGGTTTCCGTTGACGGCAGGCGCGAGGCGGCACTACGGGGTGAGCATCGGGCGTCGTGGCCTGACGAACACAATCCAACCGCAGCTTCAACCGCATCGCAGGCATCGCACCTGTCGCATTTGGCCAGCCCGTTGTGCGATGGAAGTGCTGCGTAATATGTATTAATGTTTGTAGCTACGTTCATGATACATCATGATTAGACGAAAAGCTGCGCAATATCAAAAATGTCAGGCTGGCCTATATCTGAAGTGCTTTCCCCTAAACGTGTCGTATAATTAAAGTGTTTCGCCCTTCAGTTAATGCACAGCCGTTGATCCTGAGTTAAACTTGATTTAGCATTGATGCAGGGTCCGTTAAGCGCTTGCCCTGAAAGACCTTTAAAATCAATTTTTTCTCAACTAAGGTGTATGCCATGAACGCTCGTCAACGTTCGTCTTCCGCGCATGTGGCCAAACAACGCCTGAAGCACGACCAAAAAGTGCAGCCCGCAGCCCGCCTGGCTGCAATCAAAGACCAGCTTCCCCAGGCCGATGCAGAAACCCGGCTTAAGCTCATATTAGAACTTGATGAGCTGAGCACCGATGCAGCCTTAGAAACCCTGGCAGGGCTGCTGCTCGATCCCGATCCAACGATCGCAGAGGCGCTGCGGACGATACTCTGCCGGCCACATCCACGCTACACCCAGGTCCTGCACAGGGCCGCCAGCAGCGGCACGCCGGAAAACCGTCTGGCGGCGCTTCATATGATCGCGCTGGATCGCAGCCCGCATCATGTCACCCTACTGGCGGCCTGCCTGGACGATGCCCAACCGGCCAGCATTCAGGACGTTGCAGCGCAGATCCTCCAGGCCATTCAAACACCTGAAGCTGTCGATATTGTCACCGAATGGCGGCAGCGGCGTTTCCACACCCAGGCGGAAGAACGCCACGCCCAGTTCGCCCATACGGAAAGCCCACCCACCAGGGCGATGACGGTTGCGGCGTCTGGTGCGCACCAGCTCGTGAATCATCGCAGGTCCCTGTCCAGCCTCATCAGTCATGTGCGGTCAGGCGTATGGCATGATCAGCAGGATGCTGCGAAGGCCGTGCAGCAGCTCATCAAGGTCATCGCCGCTGACCCCTGTGCAGACTATGCTGCGATACGGCAGGACTTTATCGATGCTGCCAATGATGCGGAGTATATGGTGCGCTGGGTGGCGGTTGAAGCCCTGGCCCGCCTCGGCGATCCTGAGGGCGTCCCGGCACTGGTTCAGCGCCTCGAAGATCGCGCCTGGACGATTCGCGTGGCGGCCATTCGTGCGCTCATTGAAATCGGCGATGTCGCCGCTGTGCCTGTGCTGGGAAAAATGACCAGCGACCCGAACACCAGTGTGCAGGAAGCCGCTGTCGAGGCCATCGGCATCATGGGCAGTTTGCAGGATGCGCCCCTGCTCATCGTCGTCGTGCAGAATAGCCCGGTGGTCATGGTGCGGTTAGCGGCCATCGAAGCACTCAGACGGCTGCGTGCTGCCCAGGCGATTCCCGCGCTGCTGGCCCTGCTGGACGAGGGCGACCCCGTGCTGCGGTGGCACGCCGCGCTGGCCTTAAGTGAACTGGCAGACAAACGCAGCGTGCCAGTGC
>CAZQIJ010000656.1:0-2384 GCA_964592955.1 uncultured Anaerolineaceae bacterium | reverse complement strand
GTCTACCACAGGTCGGCACGAGTCTTCAGGGCGTGTGTTGTGGCGCACATCCACCGGTGGTTGCTGGCGCGTGGGTGGCGGATGTGCGTGGTGGCAGGCGGTGGTACAACCTTCTTCGGCTGCTGCTGGTCAATTGCGTTGTGCGCCGTGCTGTGTCGTTACAGTAGCCATCACATTTCAGCCGTCATGTCATCTGCCCAGCGGAAGCATGATGTTCATCGGTTGTCGGTGGCAGAGGTCTGCTGCTACAATGGCGCTGTTAAGAATCGGGTTCTGACCATGAAAAAAGCGACAGCATTTCTTGCAGAGTCTGTATACGAGAATTTATTTAAAGCCAGCGGCCATACGGTAATGCGCATTACCCCAGACGGACGCATTGCGTCTGTCCCTATGACCGGGAACGCGCTGCGCCAGGAACCGCAGGTGGGGGCCGTTTATCTCAGCCTGTTCGCCACGTCTCACTACCCGGCGCTGGAGGCGGCCTTCGCGGCAGCCAACGGCACGCCTGTGGAATTGTGCCTGGCCGCGCCAGCATTCGGTTGGGTGGAGCAGATCGCGGTGCGCGCGGATGGGGGTGGATGGGATATTGTGCTGCGCGACATCACGCGCCAGAAGACGCTTGAAGAACGCCTGAATCTGCTGGAGACTGCCATTGCGCACAGCACGGAGGCGGTGCTGATCACCGATGCAGTGCTGGACGACCCAGGTCCACACATTGTGTATGCCAACGCGGCATTCAGCACCATGACGAGCTACGAAATCAGCGAACTGCTTGGCCAGACCCCGCGCATATTGCAGGGTGAGAAAACAGACCGGGCGACACTGGCGGACCTGCGGGCGGCGCTGGCACGCAATGAAAACTTCAGCGGCAGCGTGATCAATTACCGCAAGGATGGCACAACCTACCCCGTTGAATGGAGCATCATTCCGGTTCGCAACAGCCTGGGCGAAATCACGCACTACGTCTCGCTTCAGCGTGACCTGACGGAGAAAGTACAGTACGAGAAGGCGCTGCACACCAATCAGGCACGTCTCGCCAACGTGCTGAACAGCGCACCGATCGCGCTGTTTGCCTGCGATTCCTACGGGACGTTCATCTCGCGCGAGGGGAAAGAGGTCGAGCGTCTGCAAACGCTGCTCGGCGATGCCGGCATTGCCACGCTGCAAGACTGCTTCTCTCAGATACCGGAACTGGGGGCGCTGTTTGAGCGTGCTCTGGAAGGCCACACCAACAAGACGCTGCTGCGGCTGGAAGACAGCATCTACGAAGTGCAGCTCTCCCCGCTAAGGGATGCAGATGGACAAATTACGGGTGTGCTGGGGCTGATGCTGGACGTGACTCAGCGTGAGCGCATACAGGGCGAACTGCGCCGCCGCGACGAACTGTACAGCGCGCTGGCACGCACCCTGCCCAACATCGCCATCTTCATCTTTGATAACGACATGCGCTTCATCATGGCAGAAGGCGAACTGCTGCAGCGGCTCGGCTATCACGATCTGGCTGGCAGAACGCTGGGGGACGTGCTCCCGGAAGCGGCAACCGAGCACCTGGTGCCGTTCTACCATGCGGCACTGAACGGTGTTGAGGCGCTCAGCGAACACCAGTTTGGGGAGATTATCTACACGCTTCAGGCGCTGCCCCTGCGCGGCCAGGACGGCAGTATTTTCGCCGGGATGATAGTTGCGCAGGACATCACCGCCTACCGCACCACTGAAATCGCCCTGCGCCAAAGCGAAGAACACAACCGCGCGCTGCTGCACACGATCCCAGACTTTATGTTCGTCATTGACCGCCGGGGGATCTACCGCGAGTTTGGGATGGCGCAGTCCACCGGTTCTGCCAACGGCATGCTGTTGGCACCGGAGCACATCGTGGGCATTAACATCCGCGATGCCGGTGTGCCAGAACCGCTGGTGCGCAAATTGTTTGAGACGATGGAAAAGGCATTCACCAGCAACCAGGTGCAAACGTTCACGTATGAGCTGAATGTGCCGGATGGCGTGTGGGCGGCAGAGGCGCGCATCGTGCGGCTGAAGGCGGATGAAGCCCTGGTCATCGTGCGCGATATCACCGACCTGCGCCGCATGGAGAACGAATTGAAGACGCGCATCAACCAGCTTACCGTGCTCAGCCAGGTTGAGGCGGAGCTGGACGACCAGTTGGACACAGATTATGTGGTGACGCTGGCGCTGGATGCCACAATCCGATTGGGTGAAGCGCAGGCGGGGTTCATCGCGCTGCTGGAAGGCGACAGGTTTCGCGTTGCCAGGATGATCGGCAAGTTTTCGGAACCTTTGATCCTCGAACGCCTGAGCGCGGCAGACGGCATCATGTCTCGCGTGGTGCAAACCCAGAAAGCTGAGCTTATCGAAGACGTGAGCAC
>CAZQIJ010000655.1:0-2385 GCA_964592955.1 uncultured Anaerolineaceae bacterium | reverse complement strand
TCTACCCACTTTAGTGGGTGTACAAGCGGCACGCTGACATACAAACACTAGCCAGTTCCCCTGGCACCCGAACTTTGCAGCAGCCCTGTTTCACAGGTCAGGGGTTCGCAATCCAGCGCGAATGAGGGTATAATGGCTTCTCTAACTAAACATTACAACAGATGAGGGTCTTATGCCTTACACCATTGGTTGGATGGTGCCCGGACGCGTGTGCTACATTAACTGCACGGGCGTGGTGAATCTGATAGAGGCACGCCAGATCGTGGCGGATAACATTCATTACATCGAGAACGGCGAACGTCCGGTACACACGATCATCGACCTGACAGGGATTGAAGATGCAGACCTCACACTGTCGAAAGTGCCGGATCTGTTCAAAAACGAGCCGGTGAACGCTGGCCTGTTTGTGATGGTGAATATGCCGCCATATATGACGGTGATCGCGTCGGTATTCAGCCGGTTGGCCGGGATGCCATCCAATAACCTGCGCTCGGTGGGGCAGGCCGTCGAAATCATCCAGAAGCGGGATAACTCGCTGGCTGCCGCACAGTTTACGTTCCCGGGCGCGTGAGGATCCAGCAGGCGCAGCGTGGGCGGGTTCATGGGCTGGCAGGGCAGGCGCTGTCGCGATTGTAATACAGATGGCCGGCGGGGGTGGTGGCCAGCAGTTCCAGGTTCAGCGGCACGCCAAAGGCGCTGATTTCGTCTGGCCGGTAGAGCAGATAGCGTGCGCGGGGCGGCGCGCGAAAGTCCTCTGGCTTCAGGCCGACGCTGTAGCCCATCCCCGCGGGCAGCCGCAGCAGCGGGCTGACGAAATTCCACCCCAGCACGGTGTTACACCAGGGGTTGGCGGCGGACGCATCGTAGCGGAGGTGCGGGGCGGTGGCGCTGCTGAAGGCCGCCAGCGCCGGGGCGAAATCCTGGCGTTTATGGTCGGTACCGTAATACAGGTTAAACGTAAACAGGAACACCGGCAGCAGCACCAGGTTCGTGATGACGATGTAGCGAACCATCCTGAACTGGCGATGCAGGACGAGCAGCATCCCGGCAAAAGCGACGAAAACGCTGAGGTTGCGAAAGTCCCGCCAGCCCCCGATGTCGTACACCACCACTTGCAGCAGCAGCATGGCGCACAGCAGGTATACCAGCAGATGGGCCGGGGCGCGCGGCAGCCGGGGCTGTGCCGTGTGCCTGGGGGCGGGTTTGCGCAGCGTGCCCGCCGACATCAGGACGATGGTGATGAGCTGAAACCGCACCAGCACTTCCAGCAGATTGCCGAAGAAGAACGCGAAGAAGTTGCGCTCCAGGTGGGCGCGCCACAGCGCCAGCGCTTCTAACACGCTGCCCGCCAGCGCCGCGGCGATATCGCGCGCCGCGCTTACGGAGAACGGGGCGGCCCACCAGGTGAACAGTGCGAAGCTCGCGCCGACCAGTACCACGCTGGCGCACAGTGCCAGCAGGCGTTGTGTGCGGGTGGGGGGTGCGGCGTGCAGCAGCAGCGGCGGCAGCAGCAGCGCCCATGTGAAGCGGACGGTGCTGGCGGCCAGAATCAGCACGGCCAACAGCGCCACATCGCGCCGCGTGACGGGCTGCGTGTGGATGCGGTAGAAGCCATAGGCGAAGCCGAACGCCAGCGCAAAATGCAGCGCTTCCTGCATCCAGCGCGGCAGAAACAGCAGCAGCGGCCACAGCGTGGCCAGCCACAGCGCCAGCCACACCGTTTGCTGCCGGTCGCGGCGCATGGCCAGCGTGACGGCGAACAGCGCGCCCGTGACGATGAGCGCGTTATAAAGTGGAAGGGTGAGCGCCGTGAGTCCGGTAAGGCGTGCCGGGAGGCCATACAACACGACGAAGGCCGGGCCATGTGCCCCAAACCGGCTGAAGGCGGCGGGGGCGGTCAGTTCATCGAAGGTGTAGTAGCCGGTGTTGAAGCCTGCCGCACGGACTCCATCAATTTGCAGCCAGTAATACACCTCATCGGTAAAATAGGGGATGCTCACGCGCGGATCCTCACCCACAAACAGCACGATCAGCAGCAGCGTAAGCAGCAGCGGGAGGCTGGCAAGACCCAGTGCAGACAGTACCTGTTTCGACGATGGCATGTGTGGTCAACCCCGATTCTGGTAGAAATGCCGCAGATCGCCGGGTACGATAGCGGGCGCGCGGGGGTTTGTCAACGGAGCGCATGTGCGGGTAAGGGCTGCTGCAAAGTCAGAAGCATGGGGTTTGTGGCAGGGTATGGGCCAGGGGAACGCATGGATCAACCCATTTAAATCCGCCGGATCTTGGGGCGGACGAGGCAGGCCGCGTCCCTACAGGGGTTGTATCTGATTGGCGTTTTCCATAAGGCTATTCCAAGAAAATAGTCAATCACTTGTAGGGGCG
>CAZQIJ010000654.1:0-2388 GCA_964592955.1 uncultured Anaerolineaceae bacterium | reverse complement strand
CCCTCATACAGCTGCGGTCCGAGCGCGAAGAACAGCATCCCCGCCGCGTACCAGGTGATGGCGCTGCGCGGCTGGACCACATCGAGCCGCACCAGCACCGCCAGCAGATACGTGATCCCCAGCACGAACAACGCCACCACAAACGCCAGGCTGACGGCGATCCTCAGGCTGTCGGTGGTGGCGGCGATCAGCGGTGAGAAGGCCGCGTCGCGCAGCCAGTCGTTGAGCAGCGCCACCGTGTGCCCCATCATCACCAGCCCCCGCAGCAGGCTCCAGTGCAGCGCCGCCAGGCTCATCAGCAGGTTGTACCAGAAGATGTCGATCTGTATCCGCAGGCCGCTGAGCAGATCCACGCGCCGCCCTCCCTTCGTGTATGCATTCCTGTTACTCTAGCAGAGGTCATCCACCGGACCGCTGAAGCGTTACCTGCCCGCACCGGTGAAATTTCAGCCGCAGACGGGGTTGGGGACGGTGCGCCAGGTCATGGCCGGGCTGTCGCTCACCGTTGGATCGAGCGCGAAGCGGAAGCGGTACGCCGCCCCTGCCGGAGCCTGCGCCGCCAGCCGGAACCGCCGCGTCTCGCCTGAAAGCAGGGTATAGACCGCGCCATCGACCGTCAGCCCGACCGCCTCACCCGCCGCTGCACTCGCCCCCCACGTCCCGGTCACAATCGCTGACGGCGTCTCGACCGCGCTCAGCACCATCTGCACCGCCGGGTAGACTTCGTAGGCAGCCGTCCCCAGGTTCGTCACCTCCAGTTCCCAGGTGTGGATTGCCGCATCAGGCTGTGGGATGCTCTGAACGTCCAGCAGCCGGAAACGGACGTGCTGCGCCTGCCCCGCCGATCCGACCTCGACCGTGTCCCCCAGGTAGAAATCGTCAGGCGGCTGGATGGCAGGCGGCGTCGGCAGCGGAACCGGCGTCGGGGTCCCCGGCAGCACGGTCGGCAGCGGCGGGCAGGTGGACGACGGCACCTCCAGCAGCGGCGTCCCGGCACACGCCAGCGGCGCGAGCAGCAGCAGCACGAGCAGCCGCTTCATGGGATCAGCCCCGGCTGGTTACCCGGCGCGATCAGCAGCGTGAAGGCCGCCTCGCGTCCACTCCGTGCCTCCCACACCCTGCCGAAGTACGGCACGACGATCCGGACTTCCGAAGCCGTCACCGCCTCGAGCCGGGCGTAGCCGCGCGCGTCGGTCAGCGTCTGCGCCAGCACCCGGTTCGTCCCGACCTCGACTGCCCGCACTGACACCGACCGCACCCCCTCCGCCGGATCGACCGCCCGGTTGCCGTTCTCGTCGTAGGCGATCACCACCGATGCCGCCACCGTCTGCGGTGCACGGGGTGTGGCGGTGGCCTGCAGCGTGGGGGGCGCGCTGACCTGCGCGAAGCGGACCGCGCGCGGCGTCGGCGATGGCAGCGGATCGCGCACCGGCGTCAGGATCAGCGTGTTGGCGCTGCCGCGAAACACCTGCACCGCATCCAGTGCCACCGCGTAACCCTCGCTCGCCGCGTGTCGCGTCCCGGTCGGACGGAGTTCGAGCAGATGCGGACCACGTTCCAGCGCGTAGACCCGCGTGGCCGGGAACGCCAGTTGGGACGCGTAGGCGTCGATCGTGTCGAGCCGGACACCGTCCACCCACAGGTCAAAGCGGCCCATGTTGCGCGCCGCCACGTAGCGCACCCGCAGCGCTTCTCCCGCGAAGGCAAAGGTGACGCGGGCGGCGGTGTCCTCGGTGCGGTGATACTGACCACGCGAAGCTGAAGCGTGCAGGCGTGCCTCCCAGGGTGGCAGGTACGTCACCAGCGGGTGATCCGACTCGAAGCTGAACCAGCCTTCGTAGGGCGGCGGGTGTTCGGTGGCATCCGGCAGCGGTTCGAGCGGCTCAGGCGGTGCCGGGAGCAGGATAGTCCCCGGCGGAAACGGGGTCGGGGTCACGGACAGGACGACGCCAGGCATCACCGCCCGGATGCTGAGCACGCGCGTGGACAGCGTCGGGGTCAGCGTTGGCGTTGAAGTGGCGGTTGGTGGCGGCGTCAGCGACGGGCTCGGCGTAGGGGTCAGGGTCGGGGTGCTGGACGGGATCAGCGAGGGCAGGACAAACAGCGTCGGCAGCGGCAGATCAGCTGCGAACCGGTGCGGCTGTGTCAGCTGCACCAGCAGCGCACCCCACACCCCGACAGCAATCACAAGACAGAGACGCAGCACAAGCCGCATAGACACGCTCCTTTCGTCTGTTCAGGTCAGCCTAACAGAGCAGGGGCGTGTGAGCGGTGAAATATTACTGGTCAGGATAAGCGGTTTTCGGGGATGCGATCACCACGTGGTGGACAACAGAAGGATCGGGTCAGTGGGTATGCGGGGCGATGCCGGAAAGCACGGTGGGCTTT
>CAZQIJ010000653.1:0-2392 GCA_964592955.1 uncultured Anaerolineaceae bacterium | reverse complement strand
ATCTTTGGCCTTGCCGGTATGCTTGACGAAGATCTCGTTGAGGCGATCCTTGAGGCGCATAATTTCGTTGGCCTGGATGACGATATCGGACGCCTGGCCCTGCGCGCCGCCCAGCGGTTGGTGCATGTGGATGGTGGCATTGGGCAGTGCCATGCGCAGCCCCTTACGACCGGCGGTGAGCAGCACGGTGCCGAAGCTGGCGGTCCAGCCGACGGCGGTGGTGCTAACGGGTGGGTGAACGGCCTGCATGGTGTCGTACATGGCCATGCCGGGGTAAACCTGCCCGCCGGGGGAGTTGATGTACATCTGGATGCGGCGCTCGGCATCTTCGCGGTCCAGGAAGAGCAACTGTGCGACGATCAGGTTCGCGACCTGGTCATTGATGGGAGTACCGACAAAGACGATACGTTCTTTAAGCAGCAGCGAATAGATGTCGTAGGCGCGTTCGCCCCGGCTGCTCTGTTCAATCACCATCGGAATCACGTTAGAAATATCCATGCTGTGCGCGCGGAAAAGTCCGCGCATCTCCTTTCGTATGTGTCTCGAATGTGTCCACGTACAGGTTAACCAGGGTTACCCGCCCGCCGCCTTTGCAGGGAAGGCGGGTGGGGCACACGGTGTTCCTAAAAATCTGCGTGCTGACTGCTGCGCCTATCTTACCGCGCAACCGGCAGCGCGGGTATTGAGGTTTGCGCCAGAGCGCCGCGCACGGGCGGGTTATTGCTGCGCGTCTGGCGCGGCGGCGTCGGCTTCGTCCGGTGCGGCTGCTGCGCCCGTGTTTTCCGCCTGGCCGGTTTCGGCGGGTGCGCCGGGGTCGGCTACTTCAAGGGCTGGCGCTTGGTCGGGCGTGTCGGCAGCTACTTCAAGGGCTGGCGCTTGGTCGGGCGTGTCGGCAGCTACTTCAAGGGCTGGCGCTTGGTCGCGACCGATGGCGGCGAGACGGTCATAGGCGCGATCCTGAAGCATGCGGTTGATGACATTTTCCCGGAACGCGGGATTGTAGAATGTCTTACGGATTTCGCCGGCCTGGTCACCAAACTGCGCGACCATTTCATCGACATAACGCTCGTAGTCCTCGTGGGTGACGGTCAGTTTTTCGGCACTGATGACCTCGGTAAGGACGAGCGAGCGGCGGATGGTGGCCATTGCGTCGTCGTGGAACATTTCTTCCAGGCGTTCGCGGGTCATCCCGGTCATCTTCATGTACATATCCAGCGGGACACCCTGCTGGCGCAGGCGCTGATCCAGGTTCTGGATCATGGTGTCGATCTGGTCTTTGACCATCATTTCCGGGAAGCCGACGGTGGCCTGGTTCACCATCGTATCCAGCACGAGGTCAGCATAGCGGCCCTGGTCTGCCTTGTGGACTTCTTCCTCGATCTGGCGGCGCACGCGCATGCGGAGCTGAAGCAGGCTGAGCGGGAAGGGTTCACCTTCCTCGTTCAGTTGCTGGGGTTCGCCATCCGGGTCAGGAAATTCCTCGGTAAAGCGCGCGGCGAATTCTTCGGTGAGGGGTGGCAGGGTGATATTTTCCACCCGTTTCACGATGACAGTATACTGCACGGTGCGGCCAGACGCTTCACGATAGGTGTCGTTCACGGGGTAGGTGACGTTGAACTCGTGTACGTCCTCTTTGCTGAGGCCGACCAGCGCGGCGGCAAAGTCTGGCCCCAGGGCCTCTGGGGTATCGTCACCGAGGATGAGGGTAAGATCATGCTCGTGGATGTAGGACTGTCCGTAATCGTCGTGGTCGTGATCGTCGTCTTCGTCTTCGTCTTCGTCTTCGTCCATGTCGTCCATGTCGTCGAGTTCGTCGTCGTCGGCGCTTTCGGCTTCTGCTGCGTTAACTGGTGTGTCTTCGTCTTCGCCCGCGCTGGCGTCTTCGCCCGTGCTGGCGTCTTCGCCCGTGCTGGCGTCTTCGCTGGCTTCGCCGTCCTCAGCCGCATTTTCGTCGTCCAGGATGCGGCTGTGAATATCGATGGTGACGCGATTTCCCAGGGCTGCGGGGCGCGTGGACTCTTCGACGAGCGCCTCGCGCTCCTGGAGGACTTTTAAGGCACGGTTGACATCGTCATCGGTTACTGGGGTAGGCTCGAAGGGAAGGCGTACCTCGCGGTAATCACCGAGCGCGACCCTGGGCTGGAGGGGCACGGTGTAGATGAAGGTGAGGGTGGGCTCCATCCTGAATTCTTCAAGCATGCCGGGGCCGTAGGGGTCTATGGCAGCCTGTTCGAGGGTGGTGCGGTAGACTTCCTGCCCAAGCTGTTCGATGGCGTCTTCGATGATGGGCGCTTCGCCGACGTGGCGCACGATCATGTTGTAGGGCGCTTTGCCCTTGCGGAAACCGGGGATGTTGAGCTTGTTGGCGAGACGGCGGGCAGCACTGCGAAGC
>CAZQIJ010000652.1:0-2395 GCA_964592955.1 uncultured Anaerolineaceae bacterium | reverse complement strand
GCCTCAACGTCGGCTACCCGATCATGATCACCGTCGTCGGCACGGTGAATCTGGCCGGGCTGCTGCCCACCTCGCCCGGTCAGCTTGGCGTCTTCGAGTTTTTCGCCTCGCGCGTCCTCATGGGTGTCGGCGTCCCAGAAACCACCGCGCTCGCCTATGCGCTGCTCGTGCATCTCGTTATCTGGCTGCCCCCCACGCTGATCGGCTTCGTGCTGCTGGTCCGCCAGGGATTAGGCGTGTCTGCAGTGATGCGCGCCCGCGAGCTTGACCAGAATGCAGACGCGGTCACAACGGCATCACAGCCCGCACCGACGCCATAAGCCGGTCGATGCTCACGGGCTTTACCAGATGCGCGTGGACGTTCGGGTACTGCACATACTGTTCATGATCCTTGCCAGACGCGCTGAGGATGATCACCGGAATGCTGTGCAGCGCGTCGTCCTGCTGAAGCATCCGCACCAGATCCCAGCCAGACATCCCCGGCAGTCGCACATCCAGTATCAGCAGTTTCGGCCTGTTCTGCATAATCCAGTTCAGGGCTTCTTCTGCGCTGGCCGCCTCTGCCACACTGTAGCCGCGCACCGCAAGGTTAACGCGCACGAATGCCCGGATGTTGGGCTCGTCTTCAACGATGAGAACCGTGTGCCCTGTGGTCTTATCCGTCATGAATGATGATTCCTTCATCACGCTGGAATAATGCCCAGCGTTGACTGCTGTTGCCGCTGGCGTCACACAGCGGCGTGTTTGCGATGGTGGGCAGGATGAACGTGATGACGCAGTTAACGTTCTCAGCGGCGCTTTTGCCCTGACACGTTGTGACATCCAGGCTGTGTATAATAAATATTGTAATGCCAGGCGGCGCAAAAACTGGGCGTCTACCCCTACCATAATCAATACCATTATACGCCAGGCAGTGCGCTTTTGAATACTTGCGCTTTGCGCCAGCATGCTTCGCATATTGTCCAGACCGCCACCCGTGCGTTATACTTCTTGTGCTTTGTTTCACACACAGGATAGACGAATATGCGTTCTCACCGCTTCACGTCAGCAGCGCCCATACTGCTGCTGTTGGCTGCACTCACCGCGTGCGGCTCGTTCGCCCAGTCTCAACCGCTCGTGACCGATGTCCCCCCAACCCAGCCCGCCGTGACCCTGGACTCTGCCGAAATCGTACCGTCGGCCACACCCGTTCCGCCCAGCGCCACGCCGCTGCCACCCAGCGCGACCCCCGCACCGGTGGAGCCTACCGCAGCGCCCACACTGGAAGCGTCTCCGGTTCCCACCGAAGCGGCCGCCGCACCGGTTGACCCCAACGCGCCGCTGGTGCTGCCACCCCTTACCGATACCGACCAGACGACCGCGCTCATCATGCTGGCCGACCCGAACAACGGGCGCACCCTTTTCAACACCATCCTTACAACGTCGCTTGGCCCGCAGGCCTGTGCCAGTTGCCATTACGTCACCCCGCAAGAGGCAGAGGGCGTGAAGGCCGGCCCTAACCAGTGGAACCTGCGCGACCGTGCCGGGCAGCGCGTGGAGGGGCAGTCTGCCGCCGCCTACATCGTCAATTCGATTCTGCACCCCAATGATTACGTCGTGCCGAATTACGCGCCCGGTGTGATGCCCGGCAACTATGAACAGATCCTGGATATTCAACAGGTCTACGATCTCACCGCGTACCTGCTCACCGTTGGCGATTAAGCCGCTGGCGTGCGCGTTGTTCCTTGTAGAAATCCGCAAAAGCGAGTTTAATAACCACGATGACGACATGCACAGGAGGCTGAAAGAAAACTATGGTCAGGACGATTACAGGGTTACTGGTACTTACACTGCTGCTGGGTGCAGCGCTGCTGCCGGTATCCGCACAGAATACGCTGACGCTCGGACAACCCGTAGAAACCCAGGCGGGATCTTCGTTCACGCTCCCCATCGAACGCATTCAACCCGTAACAATCGTTGTGCGCAGCCTGGATAACATCACCACACCTTCTTTCCTGTTAACGACGGAAGCTGGCCGCGAGGTGATCCGCGTGGAGGTGAACGCCACCTACCGCGACGATCTGCAGCCGCGCGACATCGGCATTCAGAACCTGCTGCTTATGCCCGGTTCCTACACGCTGACGCTGGGGCGCGCCCGCGATGACCAGGGCGCAGAGATCCTCACTGGCGATGGCCGCCTGTCGGTCACGGTCTATGAGGGCGATCCGGGCGTGCAGGGCGCAGGCTATGCCGAAATGGTCTCCGGGACGATCAGCCCGGATGCGCCGGTCTTCGCCCGTACCGTGAACCTCAAGGCAGGCGAAGTGGTGACTATCGCGTTCCAGACCACCCCCAGCCAGGACCCCAACGCCGACCCGAACGATTTCCTCGATACCAATATGGCGCTGTATGGGCC
>CAZQIJ010000651.1:0-2398 GCA_964592955.1 uncultured Anaerolineaceae bacterium | reverse complement strand
AGGCACTAATGCGCGCAGATGGCGCGATTCTGACTGCCTATGGCGCGATTCTCACCGCCTATTCTGCGGGGAGAATCACGCCGTCTGTGTAGTACACCGTTCCGTTAATGCCCAGGTAACCGGTGGGCTGGAAGGTGACCACGCCGCTGATAACAAACCCATCGTCGCTGCTCAGCGTCAGGGTGGTTCCGGCGGCTGTGGTCATCTCCGCTGTCGCAGCCAGGGACTGCGGACGAACATCACCCACGACGATATGGTTCAGCAGCAGCCGGGTGAGGGCATCTTCATCGAGTGCCGCGAGTGCCGCCGCATCCATCGCGGCGAAGGCGTCGTTGGTAGGCGCAAACACGGTCAGTGGCCCGCTGGATTGCAGCGTTTCGAGCACTCCAGTGGCATTCAGCGCCTCATAGAAGGTGCTCCACTGAGGATCAAGCGCCAGCATATCGCCAACGCTGCGTGTCCCTACCGAAGTCACGAGCATCTGAGGCGAGTCGCCGCTGCCACCCAGGATGACGACGTAGAAGATCCCGGCGCTCATCTCTAAGGGGTTAAGCTGCGTAAACAACACAGAAGAGTCAGCGGCGTTCAGCACGAGCAGCGGGAAGATCCCAGGCTGCACGGGAGATGCGTAGAAGCTGCCGAACGGCAGGCCATTGAAGACGTTTTCACCGGTCTGGAGCACCATAGCCACCGGCGGGCCGTCATGGATGGCGTGAACCATCAGGAAGCGCGCCAGCCCTGCGGGATCGCCCATCTGGGGATTCTCCTGCAGGCGCGTCTCCATGAGGGTTGTCTCGTCCAATACGACCAGTTCAAGATTGCCACCAGCCACTGAGCCGGCCGCCGCCGTCAGATAGGTGTGCCCTGCCTGGAACGGCACGGTCTGCGTCGCCAGCAGGGTGCCATCCGCCAGCGCAATGCTGACTTCCGTCTCGTCCGCTGGAACAGCGATGTACGGTGAGATGCTCCCAAACGGCACCGCCTGCATGACGATCTCGGCATCCAACAGCAGGCTGGCAGAGGGGGCATCCTCGGCAACATTGGCAAAATGCAGCCAGGCAGCGCCCACGCGCTCTGGCGCAGCTTCCGGCGTGGATTCGGGTGAGTCCTGAGCAGCCGCAGCGCCGTGCATGAGCAGGAAAAGCAGCACTACCCGCAAAATGTTATGCATTTCGTGTTCTCCTTGATGGTGTGAGCGCGCGCTTTACGCGCTGTGGTCTGTCGTCAATGGACGTTAGTCCATGTCTTCTTCGTCCAGTGCCCCCAGGCCGCCCAGCAGATCTTCCTCGTCATTGCGCGGTATCTGGCTTCCACCTGCGGCATTTCGCGGCAAGCGCCGGTCGCGCAGCATGCGGTTCGGGCTGTCGTCAGCATAGCGCACGCCAAAACGGCTCTTACCCTGACCAGGGTCAGGGTTGTTGACCTGCGGTGTTGGCGGCGTCGCATTGGGGGGTACAACAGGGTCGTTGGGCTGCTCCCGGTACTGCTGCACAGCCCGGTCAAAATCCAGGTCAAGCGACTGCGCCTTGGCGCGCAGATCAGCGACGCTGACGCTGCGACGGGTCACACGCGAGGGGCGGTCGTCGTCAACTGTGTCTTCGTCACGCCCGCCAGACAGCGACTCCAGCAGCGATGGAACGATACCAAAGCCAGCGGTGCGAACCAGCAGGAAACCGGCAACCAGCAGCACCCCCACACACACCAGCCCAAAGACACAAGCCGCGATCAGAAGCGGTGATAGCTCACCCATAAGACACCTCCCAAGTTCCATGTGTGAACGCACAAGGAGCCTGAACCCAGTATAGAACGTCTTTTCCGGGCGGCACAACGCCTGCGACCGGGTTCTCAGCAAGTCCTTACGGACCTAGGCCGGGCGCTCATCGTACCAGCAGGGTTTTGCGCCCAGCGCGCGCGCCAGGTACACACCTGCGGCCTGCAGAGACGAGTCCACGTTGCTGGCATCCAGAGGGGTAACGGAATTATGTACAGGGGCATGTTTGGCTTCTGGGTCTGGCCGCTCTTCTTCCTGTTCCTGCCGCGCCAGAATACGAAAGGCGTTCTCTGCCAATGCCAGGTTCAGTTCGCCATACACGATGCGGCGCTTATTATGCGCACGGCCCATGAGGTGCGAAACAAACACAGAGGCAATCTCGCTGAAAGGGACCCGCCACAGCACACGTCTGCCGTTGCTTGCGGTCAGCATCTGCCGATCTGCATCAACCCACACGCGGTCGGGACGTCCAAAAACTTCGTAAAGGGTGAAGATCACTATCCCAGCCAGAACGGCAGCGGTTGCCAGGCCCAGGAACGGCAGCAGTTCGGGATTTGGAAGCAGCGTCCCGGAATTGGGCAGTGCCAGATCGGTCGTGATGGTGGCCAAGGATAATATAACATAGAC
>CAZQIJ010000650.1:0-2401 GCA_964592955.1 uncultured Anaerolineaceae bacterium | reverse complement strand
ACATAGATGTAGTACGTTGTTCCGCCCGTCACATCGACATCCTGCAGAACCGCCGGGCCGAAACTGGTATGCCCTTCATCAGCGCAGGCTAACTGCGTGAGGCCAGGGTAAGTTCCGGTAAACACACTGACGAACGTATCTTCGTTGCCACTGCCGCTGCTCAGGCTGCCAATGGTGTCGATATCCAGCGTTCCATCGCTCGACGCCGTGTACTGGTACCACACCGAGTTCGTCCCCAAGCGCGGGAACCCGATGGTGCAGTCGCCCTGCGAAGTGGTCTGAGGATCGGTGGTATTGGTTGTGGCATAGCGGATGTTCAGTGTTTCGTGGGTATAGGGCATTGTCCCAGCAGTATGCGCGTTGGCAAAATCGTCATGGGCAACTGCCAATCCGCAGCCCACAGGCTCCACATTCACACTGTTAGAGTAAGCACTGAAACTGCTGGTTCCGCTGTTGTAGCCACGCACACGGTACTGGTAGACGTCACATGCCAGGGCGGTGTCACTGTAGGTCACGGTGGGTGAGGTTACCGTAGCAATCTCGGCGAAACTACCCGTCAGCAGCGGCTTGCGCTCGACACGGTATTCGGTTGCAGAATCTGTGCTCGTCCAGCTCAGGTCAATCTGCTGGCTGACTGTTGAACTGCCAGAGAGGACAGGCGCAGCTTCAGCAAAGCTGAAGTTCACGGCCAGATTCCCGTCCCACGTCATGCCGATTGTGCTCCAACGTGTGACGTACACGTAGTAGGTCGTGCCGCCATTCATCGGGAAATCGGTAATTTCTGACAGGTAGTTATCCGGGCTGACATCCTCACTGCACGCAACCTGGGTGAGTGCGCCAGGCGTGCCGGTATAGATCGCGAGGATCGTGTCGTTGAACGCTTCATCTTCGCCTGGGGGGACGATCTCTGTATCTAAGGTATCGATCGATACAGACACCGTTGACGCGGGTGTGATACTGTACCACACGCTGTTGGAACCCTGCGCAGCACCGCCAAAGCGGCACGTGGGGCTGGGATCATCGACGCTGATGGTGGCATAACGAATGTTAGGTTCGTTATCGAGCACGGAGTCGGCGACGACCTCGGCATTCGCGATCAGGTCGTTGGCCGGGGCGCATGGATTGGCCTCAGCCTCATTGGAATAGGCCGAGTAGTCGTCCAGGGCACTGTTATAGGCCCGAACGCGATAATCGAACGAGGCACAGGCGAACCCACTGTGATTGTAGGTCGTGGCATTCGCGGCAGTCGTGGCCAGATTCTGCCAGATACCATCGTTTTCAGCATACTCGATGACAAAGCCGGTTTCGTCAGATGAATTGTCCGTCCAGGCGAGATCCACGGAAGACGGGCTGACCACTGTGGCCGTCAGTGTCGTGGGTGCCGCCGGGCAGGCGCGGCTGGTGCCGCTGGCCACGTTCGAGAAGGCAGAGAACGTCTCGTTGATTTCATCCAACCCGCGCACACGGTAGTAGTTCACTCCGCAGGCCGTGTCATCATCGGAGTAGGTGGTGTCGTCTGCTGCGTTCGTGCCCAGGGTTGACCAGTTGATCTGATCGACCGAGCGCTGCACTTCGAACGCGGTTTCGCCTGCGATGTCGTCCCAGGTCAGGTCAATCTGATCGGTATCGATCACAGTCGCCACGAGGTTGGCAGGGGTCGGCAGATCGATGGCCAGGAATGAGAACGCCGAATAGGCATCCACGCGCGGATAGGTGACACTGCTGCGGTAATCGACCACTGGGTCGCCGGTGTTTTCGAGCAGGTCTTCCATCTCTGCCGGTGTTAGCGACGGATCGTAGGACAGCAGGGCTGCCGCGATACCGGCGGCGGTGGGCGAAGCCATTGAAGTGCCGCAGATGGTCTCGGTGGCGGTGGAGCTGCCAATCCATTCTGAGGTGATGGTACAACCAGGGGCGAGGATATCGACCAGCTCGCCATCACCCTGCACCGGTGTGGCATTGGAGAAGCAGGTCACTTTGTCTGGTTGGCCGTTTTCCGTACAGACGCTGAAAGCTGCGGTGAAGACGGAATCGCTGACCGAGCCGACACCGATAGCGCCGGTCACGCAGCCAGGCCCAGCGACACCGTTGGTGTACGCTTCGTTACCAGTGGCCACAAACACTGAAATATCCAGCGCATTGAGTAGTGCAAATGCGTCTACATAGCCGACATTGTCAGCATCGCACTCGGCCTGATCGGCGTACGCAACGCCGTTGCCGAGGCTCATATTCACGACGTTGGTCTGCCAGCTTGCGTCGTTGTCCACGATGGCATCCAGCGCATTGAAGATGTTGGTATCGGTGGTGCTGCCGGTCGTGAAGACCTTCAGCGCGATGATTTCTGCATCCGGGGCCACACCATCACCGCCCGTGATGATGCCGGAAACGTGCGAGCCATGAC
>CAZQIJ010000649.1:0-2402 GCA_964592955.1 uncultured Anaerolineaceae bacterium | reverse complement strand
ATGCACGTGTTCGTCTGGCTGTGCCGCTTGCTTTTGGCGACAGCATTGGCGGGGCGCGCATTGTGGGGACGAATCACAATTTCTTCGAACTGCGCACCAGCCAGGCAGCGCCACCCGCTTTCAGGATCGCTGAGGGGCGGTTGTTTGAACCCTTCGTGCAACCGGTAGAAACCGATAATCAGGGACGTGCAGCAGCGGAGGTTGTTCTGGGGGCGCTCACAGCATCCGGAACCGGTCTCCGGATTGGGGATCGCTTTTATGGCACGCACGGTGTCGGGATCGGGATCGCTGAGAACAGACACGAAAACCTTGAGTATGCCATAGTCGGCATCCTTGAGCCAAGCGGGACGGCCTACGACAGTGCTGCCTACACCTCAATCGAAGCCGTGTGGTATGTTCATCAGGAGGAGCAGGAGAGCAGTTTGCCATCCCTTGGGCGAACAGCCCTGGCGCAAGAGCAGGTGAGCGCACCGGCTTCAAGTCAGGTGACTTCCGTGCTCGTACTGCCAACCGGATTTATTGAGCAGAATCAGATCGCACAGCAATTCTACAACGATCCGACGCTGCAGGCTGCTTTTCCCGGTCAGGAGCTGGGGAACCTGATCAGTTTGCTGAACCAGGGTCAGAACATCCTGGAAGGTGTCGGCTACCTTGTCCTCGTCATTGCAGCCCTAACACTTTTCCTGTCCATGTACAGCTCTGTGCTTGCACGTCGGCAGTCCATCGCAATCATGCGAGGTGTGGGAACCAGCCGCCTGAGTGTTTCGCGCATTATCGTGTTTGAAACCATCATTGTAAGCATCAGTGGTGCCATACTGGGGCGTATTGTGGGCTATTTGTTTGCATTCGGCGTGGCACAGATCTACAGCAGGCAATCCGCCATTCCGGTACCGATACGCTTTCTCACAGAGCTTGAGGTTGTTCTGTGGGTATTGTCTGTTGGCGTCGGCATTTTATCGGGCCTTATACCTGCCTTGATGGCGTATCGTATCAACGTCGTCAAACAGTTGTTCCCGTCATAGCCTGGCCTGATGGGCAGGCCGCTTTCCCTGGCCCGTGTTCCTCTGGGGGCAATCCTGGTCAGATGCTCTCCATGAGGCCCGTGCTCTGTCTGTCGCGGTTTATCCTACCTGCACTTTCAGGCGTCGCTGCCTGGGCAGGATGTGACGCTGATGAAAATACTTCAGCGACACAGTGACCGAAAGCAGCGGGGCCTGCCGAGGTCACTGTATCGCGGTGTGAAACTTACGGGGCTGTCTTCAGACTACCTACCAGCCGTAGCAGCGACCCCACACATAGCCGTCCTTGATGCCGACATGCCGTTCATCAATGGCATCGCTGTAGGCGAAACCCTGCATCACCATGCTGGGGATAATGTAGTGATTCTGCGTGTCTGCGTTGACCAGGAACAGCGCACCCACCTGACCCGGAATCGTGACATGGGCGGTGGCGTCCATCATCAGGTATTCGCCCACTGGCAGGCTGCTGAGCAGTTCCCCATTGGACGCGCGATAGGTGCGAATCGGTGCGTTGTTCAATACCACCATGATGCCGACCGGCTGACCGGGGACGGTATCCTTGGCGGCGGTGAAGACGACGTTCGGGCGGCACGCCTTGATGCGGTTTAAGTTGGTGGTGCGGCGCAGCTCATAGCGGCAGTTGTCGCGCCGCGCCTGGCCGATGATGTCTGGCACCGCGTCGTCCACATAAAAGTCCACCTGCAGATCATACACATCCTTGAAGCGCGTGTATGCATCATAAGCGACATCCTTGGGTTGGGGTTCGTCGCGCACGATGTTGTGATCGTAAGGTTCCCAGCACACCTGCTCCAAACCCACCGTGACGCAGGAATGCTTGTGGGAAATGACGGCACCTTCTTCCATTTCCGTCACCCGGCCATCGCCATCCGGGTCCACAAATTCACCGTATACGATACTGTTTTCATAGTACTGGGTGTTGTTGTAGTAGAAGCGCACTTTTTCCGGCGGTTCGCAGTTGCTGCCACAGGTGAACCCTTCCGGTTTGAACACCGCCACTACAACCATTGTCCCACGCGAAGGCTGGAACAACGCGCCCACAATCTTGCCGGGGCGCGGATCGCCGCCGGGGGTTACGATATCTGGGGTGAGCTGTGCAGTGGCGCTGTTGTTCAGCGGAATCACCGTTTCCAATAGCGCACGGTTCATCGCGAGGTAGTTGACAGCCTGGCTGCGGTCAAGCAGGGTTTCTACCCCTTCAAATGTGCCGCCGAATGCGGCCAGGTTGTCCATCACGACATTGGGGGCATTCAGTGGGTAGAACGGAATGCCCTGGGTTTGTGCGATCACGTTGTTGATGATCGCCTGGTTAGTGCAGGAACATGGTAAACGCATTGAATGATCGGTTGGTTTTGTGCTTCAGCA
>CAZQIJ010000648.1:0-2407 GCA_964592955.1 uncultured Anaerolineaceae bacterium | reverse complement strand
CCATCCGCTGCCATCCGAAGCGGAAGCTGCGTGGTACGCCGGGCGAAGCGCTCTGGACGCTGGTAGGGGGCGGTGCGCTGCCCCCGAACTGGACCCGTCCCAGCAGCCCGGACGGCTTTACCAGCAGGATAGCGATGAAGACCACATAGACTGTAAACAGCGAGAATTCCGGCACAAGGATCTTGCCGATGGAGTCGATCAGGCCGATGATCACTGCGCCCAGGAGCGCCCCTTCCACGCGGCCAACCCCTCCGACCACCACCACAATCAGCGCCTGAATCAGAATCGGGAAACCCATGTCCCAGCTTGCACCGCGCAGGGGTGTACCCAGAAAACCGGCGAATCCTGCCACAAAAACCCCGGCGAAAAACACACCAGTGCTGATCAGCCCGTAATTGATTCCCAGGCCCAGCACCATCTCACGGTCATCCATTCCGGCGCGGACAATAGCCCCCACACGCGTCCTGTTCTGAAGCCACCATGAAAACGCCGCCACCACCAGGCCAATCACGATCAGCGCCAGGCGATACATCGGGAAGTCCAGACGTCCCATCGGAATCGAGAAATCCAGCTCCGGTGGTACAGTGCCCAACTTGGGGAAAGCCCCCCACAGCCACAACGCTCCATTGCCGAAGATGTAGACGAATCCCAGTGTCAGCAGCACCTGTTCATTAAACTGGCGGTATAGTCGGCTAAGGAAGCCGCGTTCCAGCAGAAATCCAATTCCGCCAACGATAGTACCGGCCAGCAGGCCTGCGATCCAGAAGTTATTGACCACCGGTATCAGCGACAGGCCAAGATACGCGCCGAGCATATAAAGCGATCCGTGCGCCAGGTTGAGAATGCCCATCACACCCAGAATGAGTGACAACCCACTGGCAATGAGGAACAGAATCATCCCGTAGGAAACACCCGTCAGCAGAATACGCAGAATGTCTTCAAAAGCCATGTGCCGTGCTCCTGCTAGGCGCTGCCGGGGAGAAAATCGACCATCCCCAGACGCAGCAGATCCCGCGTGAAGTCGCACGAGTAGCCGATCCATGCGTCGTTAAGGTACTTTCCAGCGCGGTATTCCCGTGTCACGCCATACCCACCCAGAATTTCCACACAGCGCTGCGCATTTCGAATGGCAGCATCTACCGCATGCGTTTTGGCAGCAGGTGCCTTCACCGTCGCAGCCAGCATCGGGTTGGTGTCTGCCGTGTGTGCGGCGTCCCACACCAGCAAGCGCGCGCTCTGCACATCAACCAGCATGTCTGCCAGCTTCAGTCCAACGGCCTGATGCTGGATGATGGGGCGTCCCCAGCTCATGCGCTGTTTGGCATAGTTCAGCGCATATTCGTAGGCGGCACGCGCCAGGCCCACATAACAGGCGGCCAGCCCAATTGAGATTTCAGGCGTGGAGGCAAAGATCATCCCGGCCTGGCCTTCTACGCCCACGCGACTGCTGACAGGCACGCACACGCTGTCAAAGTAAATCTCCGCATGGTGCGCGGTCTTCCATCCGATCATTTCCGTACGTTTACCAAAACTGAGTCCCCGTGTATCTGCCGGGACGTAAAACATTGTCATTCCCTGGGCGGGCGGTTTGTCAAAATCCGTTCGGGCCATGACAAAATAAGCATCCGCAACCCCGGCATTCGTCACAAAGGCCGATTTGTGCCCGTTGATGACGTACTGTTCACCTTCGCGACGGGCAGCGGTCTGCACCCCGATCTGTGAGCCAGCAGATGGGCTGAACAGGTCCGACCCGGCAATGTTCGGTTCACTGAGCGCACCGCTGAGCAGATGCGGCCTTTCGGTCAGCGTTCTCAGGATGCGGCGTTTCTGAACCTCATCAGCAGTGCGTGCTGCCAGCAGGTACAGTGTGGCGGACAGGTTGAAGTAATTCGCCGGGATGGCAACATCCACCGTCCCCATTTCTTCCAGCACCAGCGCCAGGTCAATGCAGGACAGGCCGAGTCCGCCATAGGCTTCAGGCACCAGCAGCGAGACAAAGCCCATCTCCGCGCCCTTCTGGAAAAGCGGCCTGCACAGGTCCCATGGCACAACGGCATCGTGAGGTGCCGCCTCGATCTGGTCAACAATAGGCTGCATATCGTGCTGCGCAAAATCGCGCGCCGCTTTCTGCAGCATCTGCTGTTCCGGGGTTAAGGTCAAATCAATCACGGTCTCTCTCTTTCAAAGAATAAGGTGGCTGCAGGGCGCGCTAAACGCTCGCCTGTGCGGGAACACCTGCGGATTGTTTAATCTCTGCAACCTGCGCGTGATACTGCGCGACGTTACCCATCTTGATGTCTTCATAGCCGCGTATGACGTCCGGCAGCGAGGCCAGCTTTACGGCGCGCTCGTATGTAGCAGGGCTCAGCACGGCCAGCTCTTCCGTGATCATCGCGCGGTACTCGTC
>CAZQIJ010000647.1:0-2442 GCA_964592955.1 uncultured Anaerolineaceae bacterium | reverse complement strand
GACGTACAGGTATATCGTCACCCCTTCGGCTGATTTACTGCTCACGCCCATAGCGACCGCCAGCCATGACAGTGCAAAGACCATGAACACGATCAGCCCCGCCGCCGCCAGCAGCGTATCGGCGCGCATGACGGGGCGGAACCCGGTCAGCACCGCCAGCACGAGGATCACGCCGATGGTAAACAGGGTGATGATGACATTGCCCAACACATGCCCGGTCAGCACCGAGATGCGCGCGATCGACATCGTGCGAAAGCGGTTGATAATCCCCTGTGTCATGTCGGTATTGGCGCGCAGCGCCGCGCCAGAAATGCCATACGCAGCCGTGATCAGGATCAGCCCCGGTGTGAGATAGTTGATGTACGAACCGCCGCCGCCAAGATTGCCACTGTCTTCGACAGTTTGCCCGAAGATGTTGAGAAGCATCACCAGCATAAGCAGCGGGGAAAACAATGCCGGCAGGATGGTGCCGGCGAAATTGCGCTGCATGTGTTTCAGAACGCGGCGAAACATGGTGTTGGTGTTAGACATATCGCGGGATAGTGTGGTCATGGTCAGGTCTCCAGTTATTTCGATTGAGCAGTAAAAGCGAGAAACACATCGTCGAGTGTTGGGGTCTGCACCGCTAAGCCGGTTACAGCAATGGCGGCAGAGTCGAGCTGTTCCAGAATGCCGAGCAGCGAAGTGATGGTGTTGGTCAGGGCGACCTTGAGCGTGAACGAGTCTGCCTGCGCGTTCCCCCCATTCAGGGCGATGCCGAACAACTGCGCCGCCTTTTGCAGCGTGGTTGGGTCGGCAAATTCGAGCTGGACATGCCCACCAGGAACGCGGCGTTTCAGCTCGGTCGGCGTACCTTCAACGACCAGTTTGCCTTTATCCAGCACGCCTACACGATCTGCCAGCCGATCCGCCTCGTCAAGATACTGAGTGGTGAGAAGGATGGTAATGCCGCCGTCTGCCAGCATCCGAATCGACTCCCAGAGCATCTGGCGGCTGCGTGGGTCAAGCCCGGTGGTCGGCTCATCCAAAAAGATGAGCTGCGGATTACCGATGAGTCCCATGGCCAGATCGAGCTTGCGGCGCATTCCGCCAGAATAGGACGATGCTTGTTTTTTGCCCGCCTCGGTCAGGTCGAACCGGTGCAGCAGGTCTACGGTGCGACGGCGACCTTCTGCACGTTCAAGATGGCGCAGGTCTGCCATGAGCATCAGGTTTTCTTCCCCGGTGAACATGGGATCGACGGCGGAAAACTGCCCGGTTACCCCGATCAGCGCGCGGATGGTATCAGGTTCGCGCTGAAGATCGTGTCCCTTGATTCGCACTTCGCCGCCGTCAGGGCGCATGAGTGTCGATAGAATCTGAATGGTGGTTGTTTTGCCCGCTCCGTTAGGACCAAGCAGCGCATAAATCGACCCGGCAGGGATACTGAGGTCAATTCCATCGAGAACGACC
This sequence comes from uncultured Anaerolineaceae bacterium, assembly GCA_964592955.1. Taxonomy (GTDB): domain Bacteria; phylum Chloroflexota; class Anaerolineae; order Aggregatilineales; family Phototrophicaceae; genus CAZQIJ01. Next base: position 990 of record CAZQIJ010000647.1, on the reverse strand, counting down.
TGTTTCTTGAAGGCTTTTCGTAAGCCATTGACGCTAATCATCATGAGTGACAACTCCTGTATTGTGTGGACTGATTCAGGCAAAGTGAAACCTACCCGTGTCGGATGACACGGTTTTACGCAAGCGACGCAGCGTTTTGTGGTAGCGTCGGGTGCTGCTTGTCGCTTTAGGGGTGGATTGTTAGACGATCCGCTCGAATGGGCTTATATATTCAGATCCTCAATGTCCGGCCCTTCCATCGCCTGGGTGATGGCTGTGAACAGATCTTCGGAAACATGGGCTTTCAGGTCTTCCAGGGTCTCAACAACCTCGAGCGAATAATCGCCCGACTCTTGAAACGTCTCGTAGTTGAAGCCCCAGCTCATGATTTTCTGCAGCAGCCCATTCCCCACACCCCACTTCTTCGGATCCATGGTGAATTCGGGGTCGCCCCACGATATTTCCCAGTCGGGAAGGGTGCGCGTGTGCAGGGCGTAACGCTTTCCGGCGGTGCGGTAGACGTTCTGGATGACCGTCCCATTGCCATTCGCGGTTGACTGGATCCAGCGGATGAGACGCTGCCCTACGAATCGTTTGCGCCGATGCGCACCTTCGGTGTTGACCAAAACGGTGATTTCATCGAATCCCTTCTGCCTGGCTTCCTCAAGCTCAATGAACCGACGCAATGCGCGGACAATCGCAGACGAGAGGTTCGCACCGGATAACTCCTGTGCACGCTCGAAGAGTGGCAAATCATCTTCAGATACGTAGATAGTCTTATTTGGCAAGCGCATCTCCCTCTCACAGACCTTCCCCAAGTACATGTATAAGTGTACGTATATTTGGAGTCAAAGTCAAGCCCCCTCCACAAGCTATCCCCTTGACGCGGAGTCAGTGTCAACCTCCAGCGACCCACCCCCCAACCACCCGGACCGATCCTCGACCAGGCGGCAGCGGCACTCATGGCACGCGTTGCCGAGGATGCACGGAAGCAGGCGGGCGAGGGGGTGA
>CAZQIJ010000646.1:0-2446 GCA_964592955.1 uncultured Anaerolineaceae bacterium | reverse complement strand
ATTTCCCCCTCGCCCAGCGAAGCGTTGGGGAGAGGGGGCAGGGGGTGAGGGCTGGCACAGCGCTGTAGCGCGCCCCTACACCGTCATTTCGTAGGGGCGGTCCAGGTCCCTCTACCCACTTTAGTGGGTGTACAAGCGGTACGCTGACATACAAGCACTGGCCGGGAGACTTGTTCTCCCGGCACTGCAACCGTCGGCATTACCCGACGCGCTAAGAACGGTGTCGAACTGGCGTTTAGCCGCCTGCTTCTTCGGTGGCGGCAGCTTCTTCGGTGGCAGCGGCGGCTTCGTTGGCCACAACCGACGCAGCGATGGCCTGCACTTCGTCTGCTACGTTGCCTTCATCACCCGCGGCAGCGCCGCCAACGGCCAACACAATCTGGCCGATTTCGTCGTTATCCACGAGCAGCACATACGTGCCCACCTGCTGCTCGCTGCCCGGCACGGCGATTGCGCCCTGGACGTATACCGCCTCGTTGCCGCCAACAGTGATGGAAGTCGGTTCGCCGAAGCCTTCACCAAAGCCCTGGGCCATCGTGCTGGCCAGGGTGGTCATATCCATGCCAGCCATGCTGGCCGGATCCTGAAACGAAAGCTGCACGAGGTACTGCCCGGCTGCCGGGGCATCTTCACCGGTCAGTTCCGGGGCGTTGGTGAAGCTGAAGCTGTTGCCGAAACCTGCGGTTGCCGTCCAGCCTTCGGGATAGCTCACCGTGAGCGAGCCGTCTTCGCTGTTGATGCTGCCGGTGAGGGCGTTACCGCCGTTGTCGGCCTCGCCAGGAGCCGTTGTGGCAGCACCGCCGGAACCACCGCACGCCGCAACTGTGACAGCGAGCACCAATACGAGCACGATTGCGAGAAGCCGTTTCATGAGTACATCTCCTTGTGTGTTGGGTACACACGTACAGGTGTGGGTAATTACACAAGCTTCATCATAGTGGAAGTCTGGTTCTGAGCAAATTACCAATTGTTATGGACTCCGCTTTGCCATTGCAGTGCTGGCAGGTGACGGCACACGAAATCCACTTCTCGCCTAACCGCTGCCCCCGTCTCGCCGTGTCTTGGATCGTGTCTTGTGGGGAGGTTCACACGCAAGCACTGCGCCGCAGGGCAAAGAGGAGGAGCAGGGGGATGACGGCTTCGCGCGAGAAACAGCGCGGACCAGATCCCTGCATGATGCTGGCCCTATCCGGCGGCGGTCGCTGCTGCGGGGGGGGCTGGCCGGGTGCTGGCGGATGCAGCCACCGTCTCCACCACGCCGCGCCACGTTTCCAGCTCGCCCTGCGCCATGAACGCCAGCATATACACCACACTGTCGCCCTCATCAATCACTACCGCGTAGAGCGTCATGGGCGCGTTTGGCTCGGTGATATCCACGCTCACGAGGGCGGCAGGTTTGCCGTTGAGCGCGCGCTCGGCCACATCGCCAACGCTGCTGTTGGCCCCGGCGGCCTCACTGGCGGCAGTCGTTACGGCTTCGCGCAGGCCGCCCACGTCTTGTGCTGTGAACGGCAGCAGCGAAACAATCATCATGATCTGGCCACTGCGCACGGCAGACGTTTCGCGGCTGAGGTCCAGCAGCGCGGCGTCATTCGAGAGCGTGATGGCGTTGCCCAGGTCGCTGCGGGTGTTCCACCCGGCCGGATGCTGAACCGTCAGCGAGCCATCGGCGCTGGTGATGGTGTTGGCCAGGTGTACGGTGGGGGTGGTTTGCGCCAGGGGCTGCGTGCCTGCCGCAGGTGACGGTCCGCAGGCCGCAGTCGCCAGCACAAGCCCTAAGGTCAGTATCAGCAGGGGTCTCATGGGTCACGCTCCAGGGTTGGTCAGTGAATGCCAAAATGCTGCCCGAATTGTAGCGAAGCCGCACCGGAATACAACAGCGCTCACCCCCAGTTTGAGGTGCTGCCGCCGCCGGGATGATCTGCCAGCAGCCGGGCCAGGGCCTGCTCGCGGTCATCCACATGATAAAAATCCACATCCCACGAACTGCGGCTGTAGCGCATCCCCAGGCGCAGAATGCCCCGGATGTGCATGATGAAACGCGAGCGGTGGTACAGGATGACGGTGCGCAGCGGCTTGTGGTCGCGGTTGTGCTGAAGCCAGTGCCACAGCTCGCGGCTGATGGCGCTAAGCGAGGGCGCACCCAGATCGTGAGCATCCGCGATGATAAACCGGATCATGCGCACGTCATCCAGCAGCATCACATCCAGCGCCGCGAACAGGTCAGCGACGGCGCGCGGGCTGCGATCCCGCAGTATGATTTCGTAATACCCTTCAGCGAAATGCTGCACATCCAGGGTGGTGAGGCGTGAAAGGCGCTGCATGTCCATGCTGGGACCTTTGCGTGTGCTGGTAAACGGTTTGCATGAGACCCACAGTATAGCACGCCCTACGATGATGTGCCACTATGTCATCGCGCAAACCAATTTATAACCCGCGCGCATGT
>CAZQIJ010000645.1:0-2458 GCA_964592955.1 uncultured Anaerolineaceae bacterium | reverse complement strand
GAACACGAACACACCCGTCCCGCCGACGAACACGAACACACCCGTCCCGCCGACGGCGACGGCCACACCAAGACCCCCCACCAGTACGGAAGTCTCGAAACCGACGGCGACGAATACGCCAGTCCCGCCGACGAACACGCCGGTTCCGCCGACGGCGACGAACACACCCGTCCCGCCGACGGCGACGAACACGCCGGTTCCGCCGACGCCGACGAATACGCCAATTGCACCGGACTGCACGTTCAGCATTCCGCCGGAGCTGGTCTATGGGGCAGGGAGCTTGTCCGACGCGATCAATCAGGCGAACCTCACGCCCGCCACCACCGATATCATCTGCCTGACGCCAAACGCTACCTACACGCTGACGCAGATCGTGGCCAGCAGTTCGGGGCTGCCCACGATCACGACGCCGATCACGATCAGGGGGAACAACGCGCTTATCCAGCGCGGCGGGAGCGCGCCGACCATGCGCCTGCTGAATAACAGCACGGGCACGCTCACGCTGGAGGCGCTCCGTCTGTCTGGCGGCAGCCCGGCGCTGTATTCGCAGAGCGTGGCGACTGTGAACGCCAGCATCTTCAGCGGCAATCCGGGCGGCGGCATCTCGAACGTGCAAGGGATGCTGACGGTTAGCGAAAGCACGTTCTCCGGCAACACGGCCAGCGTTGGCGCGGGGGTGTATACGAGCGGCCTGGTGGCTGTGACGACGATCAACAGTTCCACCTTCAGCAGCAACACGGCCAGCAGCGCGGGCGGCGCGATTTTCACCATCGATGGCCGGGCCACCATCAGCGACACCATCATCACGGGCAACAGCGCGGCCACCGGCGGCGGCATCTACAATGGCTGGTTCAGCACCACCACCACCATCACGGCGACGGTCTTCTCGTCCAACACCGGGACCACAGACGGCGGCGCGCTGGCCACAGACAGCGGCGGGCTGGTTGTTTCGCAGAGCTGTTTCTCCGGCAACACGTCGCCAGGCGTCGATGTGCTCGTAAACACGGTGACGACGGCCAGCGCAGATGCCCGTAACAACTGGTGGGGACGCACCACCGGCCCCGTCACGGGCGAGGTGAGCGCCTTTGTGCTCGTGAACCCGTATCTGATGGTGAAGCCGGGCTACTGCCCATAACGCGGGCGCGCCACACCCCCGCTCTGTCGCACGCAGAGCGGGGGTAATGGGCACCGTCGCGGCGAAAAGCACGCCGCTGGACCCTGCCAACGGCCCCTCAACCTCCCTCTCCACATGTGAAACCTCAGCGGAATTGTTGTGCCGTCATGCGCAAGCCGTGCGTTGCAGTACGGCGGGGCGGGTGGTGGCTTTTGGACTTCTGTTCCCGCTATCTGAATTAACCCTGGGGTGTGTGGTTGGCAATTGCAGGTATGATTGTTGAAAACGAATCTGTAGGCTGCCCAGTGCAGCGACAGGCAGCGGCTGCTGACTTTGCGGACAGGTTCTGAATGAAATCGCGTTGTTGAGGAGACCTGTGCCATGCCCATTACATCCGCCTGGTTTGATGAGGCGCAGTCGATTGTTTATCTGGCCGCCACCGGGGACTGGTCGCTGGAAGAATACCGCGAACAGTTTCTGGATGCCTATCACAAGATGCTCAGCGTGAGCCATCCGGTGGGGCTGATTGTAGATATGTCTGCCACCACGCTGATCCCCCGCCAATTCATGTCGCTGGGCAGCTTTATCGCCCGGCACCGCGCACCCAACCTGGAATTTACGATCATGGTGGGGTTTGATGCTTTCGCGGCGCGTCTCGTTGGCATTATGCCGCGTCTTGTTCCTGGCCTTTCCGCAAAGGTGCGGATGGTGGATACGATGGATGAGGCGGTGGGGATCATTCGCGGCATCCGTGTGTGATTGCCGATGAACGTGCCTGACATGCCGCCGCACGTCCCGGCGCTACGGTTGGCTCTGTAATGAGCCGATGGTCGATTCTGATGCGATTGCGCTACAGGACGTGCATCCTGGTGGTGCGACGGCATGAGGCCGCGTGGTACAATGGGCGCGAGGAGAAGTTACCCATGACCGACGCGCAGGACATCAATGTGTATGAGATCATCGGGGCGGAGGGGTTTCGCCGCCTGGTCGATGTGTTTTACGCGCGCGTGGCGGCAGATGAGCGCCTGCGCGCGATGTTCCCGGATGACCTGGAACCTGGCAAGCAGTGGCAGTACCTGTTTCTGATGCAGTATTTCGGCGGTCCACAGTCGTATGTGGCCACACGCGGGCACCCGCGCCTGCGGATGCGCCATGCGCCGTTTCGGATCGACACAGCGGCACGCGATGCGTGGGTGGGCCATATGCTGGCCGCCATCGATGCAGCCGAAATCCCGGAACCGGCGCGCAGTGTGATGCGCCAGTATTTTGAACGCGCGGCGACATTTATGATCAACAGCGGAGACGATGTGCATGGCCCGTAAAGCCGCAAATTCTGGCCACGAC
>CAZQIJ010000644.1:0-2466 GCA_964592955.1 uncultured Anaerolineaceae bacterium | reverse complement strand
CCGTTTGCCAGTGTTGATATCATCATTACTGAGCGGCATGGCATGTCGATTGACGAAATCCGCACCTACTACGGCGAAACGCGCCTGAAGACCATTGAAGCAGAGATCCTGCAGGAAGCGCTGCTGCGCCGCAGCACGGTCATTCGTGTGAGCGCACGCACACTGCTTCAGGGCGATTATCTACAGCGTTTGAACGAGACCGGCCCTGTGCTGTGCCTGGTGACGACGCTGGATGCCATGCTGCAGCGCCTGCATGTGGCGATGGGCGCACGCTACTATAACCCGCGTGAACGCGCCATTGAACTGGCAGAGGTGCGCCGCCAATGGGCCGTGCGCGGGCTTCCCAATATCCGCGAGATAGACACGACGACCATGAGCGATGCACAGATTATCGCTTCTGTTGTAGGCTTGTGGCGGGAACTGGCCATCATACGTGCATAGGCAATGCGTCGTGTAGAAACCGAATGTGAGAAGGAAGGCAAAGACTTATGGCAAAGCTGACAATTTCGCTTGCTCAAATGCGCATTGCGCTGGGCGATGTGAAGCGTAACCTCAGCCAGATGGAAAAACTCACCACAGAGGCCGCACGGCGCGGATCGCACCTGGTGGTTTTCCCGGAGTTATGGTCAACAGGATATGCCCTGGACCGCGCAAAAGAACTGGGAGACACGCTGAATACCGGGCTTTTTGCGCAGATCTCCACCATCACGACACAGAACAAGATCAGCTTTGTGGGGTCAACGCTGGAGAAACGCGGTCAGGAAATGGCCAACAGTGCGACCTTTTTTGCGCCCACAGGGCGCATGATGGGCGTTTATCGCAAAATTCACCTGTTCAGGCTGATGCAGGAAGACAAGTATCTTCAGGCTGGCGAGTCGTCGCTGGTGATGGATCTGCCCTGGGGCAGAACCGGCCTTGCCATCTGCTACGATCTGCGCTTTCCTGAGTTGTTCCGCCGGTATGCCCTGGAAGGCGCGCAAATGGTGGTAATCCCGGCAGAGTGGCCTGCCGAACGCATTGAACACTGGCGCACACTTCTGCAGGCACGGGCGATTGAAAATCAGTTCTTCGTCGTCGCAGCCAACACCACCGGGCAGATCGGGAATACGGTCTTTGGCGGTCATTCGATGATCATCGATCCCTGGGGCAGGATTATCGTTGAAGCTGGCGAAGAACCGGTGCTGCTGACGGCAGAGATTGACTTCGACAAGGTGCAGGAAGTCCGGGAGCGGATCCCCGTGTTTGAGGATCGCCGCCCAGACCTTTACGAAGTGTTAGACCTCAAGCTGTAACCACAGTGTTTTAGCGGCTGTGCCGTACCCACCGCGACTATTTCTTCGCGGCGGGTTTGGCAGAGGCTGTCGTGCGTGCAGGGGTTGCCGTGCGCGTGCCAGCGGCAGTGGCCGGTTTTCTGCTGGTCGCGGCGGCGGGTTTTCTGGCAGCCGGTTTGGCGCTGGATGCACCTGGCCGCGCCGTCGTGGCGGCTGGTTTTCGTGCCGTAACCGCGCGTACAGCGGCAGCCGGTTTCTTGGCGACTCCGTCCCGTTTGGGGGGTTTAGGATCAGCCTTCAGCGTGCGCTCAACTTCCATCAGCAGGCGATCACTGTTTTCATAGTCGCCACGCAGGGTAACATACGCCACAACCGCTGCCAGCATTGCGACCAGGCCCAGTAGTGCGCTGCCCTGAAGGACCATGAGCAGCCCAACCATGAGGATGGCAAGCAGAATCACAATCTGACCGCGCGGGGCGACGCCGTCTGCCACGCTGCCGCGAATCACGGTCGCCCCATTCTCGCGGTCAATTGTCGCTTCCAGGCGCGTGGTCCGCCCGATGTGCGCGATAATCACCGAAGACATTGAAATTGAAAACCGACCGTTCTTCTCCACCCAACCGTTAAGCGCTGGACGGCTGTTGGATGCGGGCATTTGCAGGCGTTCCGTAATCGCTGTTATACACTGGCTGACACTTTTATCACTATATAACACAAACCGCATCGGTGCTGCTCCTCATTGCTCAAACGCTATCGCACACGGTCAATTCACCAACGTGATTATAGAACATTTTTGCTAAAAATACACCCGCAAACAGGTCTTTTCTGCGTAAACAGGCGTCAGATCATGGGAATGGTCAGGCCACCGTCAATCACAAAAACCTGCCCGGTTGTGTAGGCCGAGGCCGGCGCTGCCAGATACATCGCAATCCCAACAATGTCTTCAGGTTCGCCGATGCGCCCGGCGGGCGTGCGGTTGCTCACATTCTGCATAATCATGTCATTATCCCAGATGGCCTGGGCGAACTTGGTCCTGACCAGCCCAGGGGCAATGGCGTTGACCTGGATATTGTCGCTGGCCAGCTCCATCGCCAGCGTCTGCGTCATGTTGATCAGCCCGGCTTTGGTCACACTGTAGACCCCCTGAAACGAGCCGGGGCGCAAACCGTTTACCGAGGCGACATTGATGATTTTG
>CAZQIJ010000643.1:0-2479 GCA_964592955.1 uncultured Anaerolineaceae bacterium | reverse complement strand
GCTTTTGAGCGGACCTTTTTCAACACGCCGATTGCCAGCGACGGGTCAATCAGCAGCGCCTGTTTGAGGTCTGGCAGCGCCGCCGCTGTACCCCGTGTATGAAATGCCTGCTGCGCGCGGGTCAGGTGAGATTCTGCCTCATCAAGCCGCAGCGGATCCAGCGGCGCTGCTGCCTGAATGCGGCGCACCGACTTGAACGCCAGTTCGCGCAGCTCAGGATACGGGTCTTCTTCTGCAAGGCGCTGCAAGTGCGGGAGGGCAAGTTTCTCACCCTTCCGCACCAGCGCAATCACGGCCCGTCTGCGGACAAACGGGTCAGGATCATGCAGATCCTGTAGGAGTGCGTGTGTATCGGCGGAGATCGTCATTAGCGAACACTGGGATCACTAATCCAGACATCGGTTGCATACAGTGTATCGCCTTCGATGATCAGATTACTCTGATAGCCGTATTGGAATTCGTAGACATTACGCCCGTCTACCGTTTGAATGACGGGTTTCAGTGTCCCGGTCGCATTATCAAAGACACTGCGCACTTCTTCGCAGGCAGTCTGCGAAGAGTCCGCGCAGATTTGCAGCGACACCTGGGCGGTGCCCGTACCCGCCGGATCGAACAGGTAGAAGACTTTCACATTATTCCACGATACCAGGCGTTTGCTCGCGCTGACTTCGGCGACATCACGCGTCGCAGGCGGGGTTGAAAGCTGTAGTACCAGCGCCACCGGACCGGAGCCTGTGGGCGTTGGCGTGGGGCCAGGACCGTTACACCAATCCGCGTCGCAGAACGTCAGCGGACGGCGTCCTTCAAGCGTGGGCAGTGTCCTGAAGACTTCTTCCGTCAGCGTGGTAAATCTGCGGTCAATGAAGAGCGCAAAATCCTGCCCGCTCACAAACATCATATTGGACTCGTTGAAGTTGCGGTACCATGCACGGAACTGCGTATCCAGCGGCATAATGCCCATATATTGCAGGGCGGCTACGTCCAGGTAGGCGAATGCGTAGCGCGACTTGCCCAGGTAACGCGTGTCTTGCTGCTCTGCTTCGGCGACAGTGACCACCGGCGGATTTTCTGCCAGGTCATTGGTTGTTTGTGTGAGGTCCCGGCAGTAGGCAGTGGCATCGGTGGTATCTGCGGGTGGCGTTACATCGCTGATGTTCTGCTCCACGATCGTAAGCAGGCTCTGAAGTGAGGGTTCGCAGCGTGCAGCCGGGTTGATCCCCTGCCAGCCGCTGGGCCTACGGTCAGCACTCAGCGTAAGATCTGCAAGCAGTTCGAGGTTGAAGCGCAGGTTCTGGGCTGCGGTGACTGGGGACAACGAAGGCGTTGAAATCCATGCGTCAGGACGGGTATTCGCGCCCAACTGCTCATCTGCCAGCGCCTCCAGGTCAATATACAGGTCAGACACAAACGATGGCGTTTCGGCTTCCCGGTTGCCAATCCAGTTTGCAGGCCGTGTTTCTAGCCCGTTGAGCTCGTCTGCCAGGCGTTCAACGTCACCGCGAACGCCGGCTATCAGCGCGGGTGTATTCTGGGAAAAATCGCTGCTGCTGAGAACGGTGGCAAATAACTCATCCTGAATTTCCTGAGAAACGGTTTCGCAGTAGCCCAGGGTTCCAGGTGGGGTCGATGGACGGGTGTTGTAAATGATGTCCAGCAGGCGCACCAGATTTTGCAGTGTTCGGCTGCATGTGTAGATGGGCGAAGCGCCTTCCCATGCCTCTGGTCGTGAGGTGCCGTAGACCTGCGTGGCCGCCAGTTCCAGATCGTGGCGCACATTGCGTGCCACAAGCTCAAGATTAGCTGATGTCACACCGAGCCAGTCTTCTGGACGCTGGTTCACCCCGTAAATCTCGTTGGCGATCAGTTCAGTGTCAAACCAGAGGTCAGAAACAAACGTTTCTGTGGTCAGGTCTTCGTTTGCTGTCCACAGTTCGGGGCGAACGTCCACACCCAGGATCTCGTCTGCCAGGAGTTCGAGATCCGTCCGGGTATTAAGCAGGAACAACTGAAAGAGATTTGCCTGCTGGTGGGGTGCCGCACGCACACCGCTCATCACCAGGAGGAGCATGAGTACAAATAAGCGGCTGAACCGCGCGTTGTATCGCATTGTCAGCGTCCTTATGATATCGCTCAACTTCGTCTTCTGACCCCAATTATACACACGCGCGGCACAAGCAGAAACCCAGGCATTTAGTCCTCTTTTATCCAGCGTATGTTTATGTCTAATGTAATGTCGATATGCTGATCTCAACATCACTAGCCATGAGGAGTTGACATGAACGACAATTCGATGTGGAACCAGATTGCAGGCAACTGGAAGCAGTTTAGCGGGCAGGTTCGTGAACGCTGGGGTGATCTCACCGATGACGAAATCATGCAGATCAACGGCAAACGCGACCAACTGGCAGGTGCCATCCAGAAACGGTATGGCATTGCCCAGGAAGAAGCCAATCGTCAGATCGACGAATGGGCCGACCGC
>CAZQIJ010000642.1:0-2484 GCA_964592955.1 uncultured Anaerolineaceae bacterium | reverse complement strand
ACAACGCAGGCGTTGTCCCTACAAGATCCGGTGGATTTAAATGGGTTGATCCATGCGTTCCCCTGGCCAATACCCTGCCACAAGCCCAATGCTTCTGACTTTGCAACAGCCCTGATGCCTCAGCCCAGCGGGATTGCGCGCGCTGGCATTCTGCGCTCCAATAGGCGCTTTACACGCTCAGGATAGGAGACACCACACGATGACCTCACTCGCCCTTCAGGATATCTGCCTGCCGCAAAACACCTGCTATGGCTGCGGTTCCGCCAACCCGGATGGCCTCCACCTTAAGAGCTTCTGGAGCGACGATGGGCAGTTCGTCATTGCCCAGTGGACGCCGCTGGCGCGCTTCATCTCTGGCTACCCAAACACGCTCTATGGCGGCCTCATCGCGTCGCTTATTGACTGTCACTCCAACTGGACATCGATGGCCTGGCACTACCGCGCCGAGGGCCGCGAACCGGGCACGCTGCCCACCGTCTTCAGCGTCACGGGGCAGCTTTGCGTGAAGTACCTTAAGCCCACGCCGATGGATGCCGGGCCGATCCAGCTTCGCGGTTGGGTTGAGGGTGAGGTGGGGCGCAAGACGCGCGTGCGCTGCCAGCTTGGCCCGGAAGGGCGGGTCACGGCGGAAGGCGATTCGATCTTCGTGCGCATCGAACCAGAGCAGCAGGGGTAACGCCGCCGGGGGGGAAATCGCGTCCTCGCCCTGCTGCCCTCACCCCCTGCCCCCTCTCCCCAACGCTGCGCTGGGCGAGGAGGGGACGAGGGGGTATTATCGCGGTTGGCGCTTTCTGGTGCGCCAGGCACAAAGCGGCCCAGGCAGCGCTTGTGAAAGACGAGCGCTGCCTGCGCCTGCGGGGATTACTGAAGGGGGGCGGCCAGGTCGATGATCAGGATCTGCGTCTTCACGTCGTTGTGAGCGAAGTTGCCTTCAGCGTCAAAATCGCCAAAGCCGAAGTCGTTATCGTTGATGACTGCGATGGTGTCCATATCGACCAGCGCCATGCCTTCGATTTTGTCCGGCATGCCTTCCAGCGTATCGAGGTTGATGATCAGCGTCTTGGGCACTACGTTCACAGAGGCTTCGCTCGGATCAGCCAGCGCTTCCAGGCTGGGGGCGGTGGCGGCGTCGTCCCACGCGGTGCCATAGATGTTTGTGGCGTCGGCCAGTTCCACGCGGTAAATGTGGGCGATGGCGTCAGTACGTTCCAGCACCAGCAGCGTGTCGGCATCCAGGGCGATCATCGCGCTGATCTTCATTTCGCCGGGCACGTTGTCTGCGCCGAAAACGGTGGCTTCTTCGAACTGGTAAACATATTCGCCGGTCACTTCGCCGGTGCTGATATCAAAGGCCAGGATGCGCGCGCTGCGGCTGTTGTCGCCGGTATCGGCATCCGGGTTGCGCAGCGGGCTTTGCACGGCAGCAAACAGGGTCGTCTCGTGCAGCGCGGCAGCTTCAAAACCGCGATTGCCGCGACGGCTGGCCAGCACGGCCGGCAGGTTGTCGATAACGTCGTAGGTCGCGCCGCTGTAATCCAGGCCTTCTGGCACATAGCGCGCGATGACCTGCCCATCGCTGTTGAGGTTGACCAGCGACGGGCTGTATTCTTCGCTCAGCCAGAAAGCGCCATCGGCGGTGCGGACCAGGCCTTCGGTATCCAGCCCGTCCGGGTTGAAGGTCAGTTCTTCTTCCGCGCTGTAATTCCAGGGGCGTTCGTCGTGGTCTTCGAGGTTAGAGAGGCCAGTGACGGGCGCGCCGTCCATGTTGGTCAGCGGGATCGTCTGCAGGATGGTGATGGTGTCATCCGCCACTTGCACGTGAAGGATCAGCGGGGTGAATTCCGGGATCGGGAAGGTGCGGCGGTTGGCGTCGTCCACGCGAATTTGGCCGTTGGGGCCGCGGTCGGTGATCAGCCAGAACTCGTTTTCGGCGTCGTCTGCACTGCGCCACATGTCGCTGCCAACGCCGCCCAGCAGGATGGCGCGGTCGTTGGTCACGCTTTCGGGCAGCACTTCGTTCTGAACATCGGCAATGGCCAGATCAGGCAGCGTGTAGGTGCCCACAATCGTCCCGGCGGGTTCCTGCGCGGCGGCGGTCAGCGCCAGGGCGCACACCACGCCCGCCCCAAGTAAGCGCATCACGTGCTTCTTCATGGACTTGTCCTTTCAGTAGAGTAGCAGTTGTGGAAAAAGGTTGCAGCGCCCGTAACCGTAACGCGCCATGTTTAAATTCTGCACAACGCGCGGTTAAATCATCGCGCTGTTCGTCAGCATACCGGCGTGGCAAGGGCACTGGCTGGTGCGCCTTTGCCCGAAACCGCGCGATCTGCCCACCCCCACCCAAGGCTCCCCCTGCGCAGGGCGACCCCAAACGCGGTATACTAGGCCGCATGTTTACTTAGATGCTGCGTGACGCCTCAGCCCTCGCTGGTGAGGGCGGCAGGCGCTCCCCTGCCCTAAGGCGTTACGATGCTGCCGCGCTTG
>CAZQIJ010000641.1:0-2491 GCA_964592955.1 uncultured Anaerolineaceae bacterium | reverse complement strand
ACCGCCGCTGCGCGGCTAGGCGAGGGGGAGGCGCGTGGAAGGTTGAGGCGGGGTGGGGGTTGTGTTTAGAAATTGTCTTCGTCGTTCAGATCCAGCCCCAGCGGGGGCAGCGCGTCTGGGTCTGGCGGCGGAATGTGCAGGCCGGAAATCAGCTTGTTGAGGCGTTCGCCGCGTTCCAGCGTGTGGTCCCAGTGGAAATGCAGTTCGGGCGTTTGGCGCAGGCGCACGCGCCGCCCCACCTCGCGCCGCAGAAAGCCATTGGCACGCCGCAGCCCGCGCAGCACCTCGCGCGAGCGTGACTCATCCCCAAGCGCGTTGACGTAAACATCCGCGAACATCAGCTCCGGGTCAAGCTTCACCTCGGTCACGGTGACCCCGCTCAGGCTGGGGTCGGCCACTTCGCGCAGCAGCAGCTCGCTCAGGATCTGTTGAATCTTCTCAGCCATACGGTCTTGTTTGATGGTCATCACTCACCTCTTTCTTGCTTATCCCAACGGTGGGGCAAACAGGGGGACCCTAATTTTAGGGTGCCCCACGCGCAGATACAAGGGCGAGCGCGTCGCCAGGCAGGGCGGCGCACTTTGCAAAAGCCCGGCGCGCAGCAACAGTTACCGTTGACGCACTCCCTCGCGGCGGCTATAATATGCTCAGATTGCCCCCACACGGGGCATTTTTTCGTCAGACTTGTTTGCAGTACCGAAAGCAGCCCTGACCCCAGCGCCGCAATCCGTACCGTCACATCATCAGCCAATTTTCCCCGCGTGCCGCCGCCAGGTGGTTACGGCAGTGGAAATAAGCGAAGATTGGAGCCAATCTATTACCATGTATGCCATTATCCGAACGGGTGGGCGTCAGTACCGGGCCGAAGTGGGCCAACTGCTCGTCATCGACCGTCTGCCCTATGAAGTTGAACACAGCTTTACCACCTCGGACGTGCTCCTCATCGGCAGCGGCGACCAAACCGTGATCGGCCAACCGCTCGTCGCCGGGGCAGCAGTGACGCTGACCGTCGTGGAGCAGTTCCGGGATAAAAAAGTGCTGGTCTTTAAGTATCGCCAGCGCACGAACTTCCGCCGCAAACGCGGGCACCGCCAGTATTACACCCGCGTGCGTGTGGACGAAATCACGCTTTAAGCGCAGGGTATTCACAAACCGTTTACGACGAGAGTTAGAAGGACACGATCATGGCTCATAAGAAGGGCGGAAGCTCAACAAAGAACGGGCGCGAAAGCCATTCCAAACGCCTCGGCGTGAAGTTGTTCGGCGGTCAGTATGCAATTCCCGGCAACATCATCATCCGCCAGCGCGGCACGCGCGTTCATCCCGGCATCAATGTGGGGATGGGCAAGGATCACACCCTGTTTGCCGTCGCAGAAGGCTATATCGTCTTCGAGCGTATGCGCGGGCGCAGTGGCCAGCAGCGCGTTTCGGTCTACCCGCAGAATCCTAACCTTCAGGGGGGGATGGCCAATGGCCAGCAGGCCCCTGCCGCCGCCGCCGAAAGCGCAGCGGACTAGCCTTTACTGACCGGCCAGAGCCAGGCCCGTGCCGCCGCGTTCGCATTCCCCGGCGGCGCGGCCTGCGCTGGCTCTCCTGGCAGTTTGTTCTGTGATACGTTAACACGCAGTCACGCCACCCTTAAGCGCCTCGCCTTCAGGAGCCGTGACGTTATGCAGGAGCATAAAACCCATGAAAGAAAAGATCCATCCGAACTGGTTCCCGGAGGCGGTTGTGGTGTGTGCCTGTGGCAATACCTGGACCACCGGCGCAACCGTCAAGGAAATTCGTACCGATATCTGCTCTGCCTGCCACCCCTTCTACACCGGCGAACAGCGCATCGTAGACACCGAAGGTCAGGTTGACCGCTTCTTCAAGCGCCTTCAGCAGCGTGACGAATTCCGCGCCGCAGAAGAAGCGCGCGAAGCCGCCAAGACCCCGCCGGATCTGCCGCTGTCTGAACTGGGGCTGAACAAACGCTTCGCCCAGATTCTGGAAGAAAACGGCGTCCGCATCGTCCAGGATTTCTTCAACAAGCTCGAAGAAGGCGAAGACAGCCTGCTGGAAATCCCCGGCATCGGGCGCAAAGTGATCGCAGACATCAAGAAGGGCCTGCGCGCCCGCGGCTACGAGATCCCGGTTTCGGCCAGCGAATAACCATCCAGGCACGTTTTTCACAGGCAGGGCAACCCTTCGCGGTTGTCCTGCCTTTTGTTTTCGCATCCGGGTTACGTTTTGGTTTGTACGCCGTCCTGGTTTTTTCCCCCGTCCCTTCTCCATACCCGCAGCGGCAGGCGAAGCGGCGCGGTGGCAGCGGCAGCGCACAATGACCCCGGTATCGAAGCCGGATGGGGCCTGGCGCGCCCAACCCGTGCGCAATCGCCCACACCGCGAATCCCGCTGCCGACCGCCGCTGCACGGTTGGGAGAGAGGGGGGGTGTTTTCAAAGGTAGGTTTCAGGTGGGAAAGCGATAGGGAGAAAGCCGAAAATGGG
>CAZQIJ010000640.1:0-2502 GCA_964592955.1 uncultured Anaerolineaceae bacterium | reverse complement strand
ACCATTTCTCACAAAAGGTATCGCAGCCTGGCAAGCATTTTTTAGCCGCGTCAGCAGCGAAGCGTAATGGGGTTGCAGCGGGCGAAGTCCTTTGCTGGGGGTAAGCAGAGCATTTGACGAACTGCTGATTGACGACGAACTCGGTTGCAGCGGGCGAAGTCCTTTGCTGGGGGTAAGCAGCCTGAGCAGTTACACGAATACGCACAATCGTAGGGGCGCAGGCCTCGCCCGCCCCAAGATCCGGCGGATTTAAATGGGTTGATCCATCAGATTAGTCTTGTCGCGGTACTTCGTCCACAATCGTGTCGTCTTCTGTCACCAGGGCTGCCAACTGCGCCGGGTCTATGCTGCCGCCAGAGAGCACCAGCACGGTGACGGCGGCGGCGGGCAGTGCATGACGGCGGGAGAGGTACGCGGCCAGCGGCAGGGCGGCGGTTGGTTCCACCGTCAGCTTATGCTGTAGGACGAGGCGGCGGAAGGCGTGTTTGAGCGCTGTTTCGCTCACCGTCACGATATCGTCAACATAGGCCTGCACATGCGCAAACGTCAGATCGCCCAGGGCCAGCGTGCGCACGCCGTCCGCCAGGGTGCGCTGCGCGTCTGCCGCGGTGATGGCGACGATTTCGCCGCGCTGCAGCGACGCGCGCGCGTCTGCCGCCACCTCTGGCTCCACCCCCACCACGCGCACCGCTGGCTTAAGCTGTTTGAGCGCTGCCGCGACGCCGCTGATGAGACCGCCGCCGCCGACCGGCGTGATGACCAGGTCCACGTCCGGCAGATCGGCGAAGATCTCCAGGCCGATGGTGCCCTGCCCGGCGATGATGTACGGATCGTTGAAGGGCGGCACGAGGATATAGCCGTGCTGTGCTTGCAGCGCCTGGGCGATGGCCTCGCGGCTTTCGGTGGCCACGTCATACAGCACGATTTCTGCGCCATAGCTGCGCGTGTTCTCGATCTTGATTCGCGGCGCGCTGCGCGGCATGACGATCACGGCGCGCATGCCCAACCGCTGCGCGGCGTAGGCCACACCCTGCGCGTGATTGCCAGACGAAAACGCCACCACGCCGCGCGCGCGTTCTTCATCGCGCATGGCCGCCAGGCGGTTATATGCCCCGCGCAGCTTGAAGGAGCCGATGGGCTGAAGGCTCTCTGGCTTGAAGTACAGCCCGGCATCCAGATGTGACCTGATCAGCGGTGTGTGATAGGCGGTGCCCGCGATGCGCGCCTGCGCCTCTCGCAGCGCCGCCAGTGTAACCTGTTCTGCCACGCGTTTACCTCACCTGTGTCGCTTCGATCATCCTGTGCAGCGCGTCTATTGTCCACATCAGGCGGGCGGGCGCAAGCCGCATGTGCCAGAGGGCGTGGGCTTTTGCAAACGCTGTGGCAGATCTTACAAAAGTGGGTGTATACTTAAGGTTTAAAACGAGGTTAACCGGGTAAAAGCGTATGCCCACAACCGCAACAACCATCACATCTCCGGATCTTAACACCCTCTTTGAACGTCTGCCGCGCCTCACGCCTCACGATAGAACCATCATCGAGCGCGCCTATGCAAAGGCAGAGCTTTCGCACGCGGGCCAGAAGCGTAAATCCGGCGAGCCGTATTTCACACACTGCGTGACCGTTGCTTTGATTCTGGCAGATATGAAGCTGGACGCAGAAGCCATCGCCGCTGCGCTGATGCACGACATGCTGGAAGATACGCCCGTGACTGCCGACGAGCTGCGGGCTGAATTTGGCGGGACGATCACCAAGCTGGTGGAGGGCGTCTCTAAGCTCAAACACCTGCCGCTGAATGTGGAGAACGGCAGCGGCAAACGCCCGCGCGATACCAACCGCGAACTGGAATACATCCGGCGCATGCTGCTGACGATGGGCGACGATGTGCGCATTGTGCTCATCAAGCTGGCGGACCGGCTGCACAACATGCGCACGCTGGGTTATATGCCGCCGGAGAAGCAGAAGATCATCGCGACAGAGACGATGGATATCTTCGCGCCGCTGGCCAACCGCCTGGGCATCTGGCAGATCAAATGGGAGCTGGAAGACCTGAGCCTGCGCTACCTGGAGCCAGAAGCGTATAAGACCATCGTGCAGAAGATCGACGAGCGGCGCGTAGACCGGCAGGTGTACCTGGACCGGGTGGCAGAGCAGATCCGGGCGGAACTGCTGAAGATGGGGATCCGCGATGCGCACATCACGGCGCGCCCGAAACATGTTACGAGCATCTGGCGGAAGATGGTGCGCAAGCAGCTACCGTTTGAGGAAATCTACGACGTGCGCGCCGCGCGTGTGATCGTTAACACCGTGCCGGAATGTTACCTGGTGCTGGGCGTGGTGCATAACCTGTGGCGGCCCATCATCCGCGAGTTTGATGATTACATCGCCGCGCCGAAAGACAATTTCTACCAGAGCCTGCACACCGCCGTGATGGACGACCACGGCAAGACGATCGAGATTCAGATCCGCACCTGGGAGATGCACGAGCGCTCAGAGTACGGT
>CAZQIJ010000639.1:0-2503 GCA_964592955.1 uncultured Anaerolineaceae bacterium | reverse complement strand
CTCCGGCACGGACTCCGGCTGCAAACTGGGAACGCCAAGACCCAGAACGGCCCCCACGACCATGCCGAGCGCGGTTGAGGCGAGGAAATCGGTAAAGACGAAAGCGAAGGCCCCCAGGCTGACCAGGTTCACCAGCGCGAAGAGCGCCCCCGCCCCCAGCACGCGCCGTTTGAGCCTGCGGGAGAGCAGCCCTGCCCAGCGCAGCGTAAACCACAGCCCCAGTGTTAGCCCGGTGACCGGCACACCCGCCAGCACCAGCGCGGCCAGCACAAAGGCGGGGCTGTTGATATCCTGGCGGCTGGAGTAGGAGAGGCTGAGCGCGATGGCCACCAGCACGGCTGCCCACATGGCGGTGGTCTGCGGGACAAAGTGCGCCGGCAGCTCGCGGTGATAGAGGCGCAGACTGAGGGCAATGAGCAGGCCGCCAATTACCCCGGCGACGAGCGCGAGAAAAGCCGCCAGCAGATAGTCTCCCCCGCGCCCGCTGCCGAGGATGACCGCCGCCGCCATCATGTTGGCGACGATCAATCCACCGGGGACATGAAACTGAACCGCATTCCATTCTGAAGGTGTGTTCATGCGCTGCCTGTGGCCTGCCTCATGGTTGGCAAAGCGCGTCGCACGGGATCCCGTTGCCGTCTGGATCCAGGCTGCGATTGCCCGCGTTATAGCAGGCATAGGCTTCGGAGCAGGTGAACAGGTCATTACAGGTAAAGGCCAGCGACGGGCAGCTTGCGAGAGGCTGCGCCTGGTTGCTGTTGGTGGCCTGCGGGCTGGGTGTGAGCGTAAAACCGCCAAAGACGATGGTTACGGTATCGGTGGCGGCGTCATACTGAAGCGCAGGCGCGACCCCCAGGGGCGGCAGGTCAACCACCAGCAGCGCCAGTTCGCCGTTGACCGGTTCTTCTGCCTCGGTAGAACTTGCGCCCACATGGCTTACGATGACCAGGTAGCGCCCCGTTGTGGGGATCGTCACATTGGAGAACAACACCAGGCTGAAGGACTGCCCGGCGCGCGCGATCCCCAGGAAGTTGGTCGGGTTATCGATGGGGCTTAGGGTGAGGATGGGCGCGACATTCCCTTTGAAGGTGAGCGTTTGGGCGGTGATATTCATCCCGGCGGTGAGATCGATGCAGTAGCCGAAGGTGCGAGCGGCGGGGTTAAAAGGCTGGCGCACCACCTGGCCCAGGCCGATGACCGGCAGAATGGCGGCGCGCCCCTGGAAGGTGAACACGCACTGACCGGGGCCCGCTTCGATATCCGGCGGGATGAGGGCATTGAGCCGCGCGCGCAGATCTGCGAACTGGCCATCGACGGTGTTGATGACGCTGAGCGCGCCGATCACGGTCGCCTGGCCAACCGGGTTCCCTGTGCCGGGCTGGTTGCAGGTTTGGATGAGCAGATCAATGGCCCCGCGCAGGTTAGACATGGCGTTGTTGAAATCGGTTTGCAGCGGGAAGAGGACGGTATAGGCCGAGGCCAGCACCGGGACCGCGATGGGCAGATCGCTGGGTTGGGCGGGGTAGCTGTGGCAAGACACGCGACCATTAAAGGCGGCGTCTGCCCAGATGCCGCGAACCGCATCCAGGGACGGCTGCGCGAGGTCGAGGCGCGCCCGCATGAGGCGCAGCGTATCCAGGTAACCGCTGCCAGCGGAATCCAGGATGGGGGGGGACTCTGCCACAATACCATCGATGGGCAGTGACGGAATCGCCAGGCCGTCCAGCGGCATGACGAACGACGACGATACCCATCCCAGCAGGCCCTGGTAGAGCACCTGCACCCAACCATTGCTGGCGGTGCGCCCGAAAACGGGCACGTCTGTGTTGGCGAAGATATTGGCCAGGGTGGGGTATGCCTGGCTGGGCCCGGCGCGCATGCGCAGGCCGTTGGTGATGCGCACACGGTAGATGCTGGTGGCGTTGGACGCGCCAGAGCGGGGGGACTCGAAACCGCCGTAGGGGATCGAGCGCGGGTCGGCCACCGGCAGCAGAGTCACATCCCCAGAGAGGATGGTGAGGGGGGCGACGCCAACCCAGGCTTCCTGGCCGTTAAAATCCACACGCAGCCACTGGCTGTCTGCACTGCGCGCGGTAATAAACTCGAACACATAGCCTGCCGGGACGGTTGCGACGACATCCGCACCCAACGCGGGCGAGACGCGGACGTTCACATTATCAACAAGCGTGACCGCCCTCACACCTGACTGCGCTTGCCCCAGCGCAGTGACCAGCAGTAGCAGCAGAAAGAGCGCCACTTTCCGCATAATGCCTCTCCTTCGCGTTCAGTCCCGCGATTAATCCAAGCTGGGTTGGCGGCTGCCGGGGATAAGATACGGCTGAGCCTGCCAACACCGCTCAACTATAACATCTCTGCCCGGTTTGGACTAGCAACATGGCGCGCGGGGGCATAGGGCAAACGCATGCAAAGCGGCCATGGCTTCTAGCGACCATGTAACTGCTCAGGCTGCTTACCCCCAGCAAGGGACTTCGCCCCCTGCAAC
>CAZQIJ010000638.1:0-2506 GCA_964592955.1 uncultured Anaerolineaceae bacterium | reverse complement strand
GCGCAGCGTTGGGGAGAGGGGGCAGGGGGTGAGGGCTGGTAAGGCGTGGCAGGGCGATAAGGTCAGGGACGATCCGGGACCGTTAGCCGCCAGCCGCCACGCCCTGGATTCCGCCTTCAGTCATCTTGCGCGCGTCCAGCAGCGCGTCTGCTTCTTCGGCGGTCAGGTAGCCCAGTTCGACCACCACCTCGCGGATGCTGCGGTTTTCGGCCAGCGATTTCTTCGCCACTTCTGCGCCCTTCAGGTAGCCGATCTTCGGGTTCAGCGCCGTCACCAGAATCGGGTTGCGCGCCAGCCAGCCTTCGGCCTTCTCGCGGTTGGCGGTGAGGCCCACCACCAGCCGGTCGGTGAACGCGCTGACTGACCCAATCATGACGTGCATCATCTCAAACAGGTTGTGCGCGATGATGGGCATCATCACATTCAGTTCAAGCTGCCCGGCGTGCGCGCTCAGCGTGATGGTCAGCTCGTTTCCCATCACATGATACATGGCCATATTCAGCATCTCTGCCATCACCGGGTTGACCTTCCCCGGCATGATGGACGATCCCGGCTGCACGGGCGGGCACGTCAGTTCCGCCAGCCCGGTGGTGGGGCCGCTGGAAAGCAGGCGGATGTCGCTGGCGATGCGGCACAGATCCTGCGCCACCGTCTTCAGCGCAGATGCGAAGAAGACGTTATCCCCGTGCGACTGCATCGATTCAAACAGGTCGCCGCTTTCGTAGAGCGTGAGGCCGGTGAGCTGCGCCAGCTTGGCCACCATGCGCGCGTGATATTCCGGGTGCGCGTTCAGGCCGCTGCCGGTGGCCGTCCCGCCGATGCCCAGCCGCCGCACACTTTCCGCCGCAACCGTGATCTTCTCAATCCCGCGCTCGATGGCCGTCGCCCACGCGCCCACTTCCTGCCCCAGGCGCACCGGCACCGCGTCTTGCAGGTGCGTGCGCCCGCTCTTTACGATGTCGTCCCACTCTGCGGCTTTGGCGCGGAAGGCGTCTGCACAGCGCTGAAGCGTGCCGGTCAGCTCATCCAGACGCCACAGCGCCCCCAAACGGATGGCGGCGGGGATCGTGTCGTTGGTGGACTGCGCCATGTTCACATGATCGTTGGGGCTGACGGGCTTCTGCTTGTCGTCCAGCTTGTACCCCAGGATTTCGTTGGCGCGGTTGGCGATCACCTCGTTGGTGTTCATGTTGTGGCTGGTGCCCGCCCCTGCCTGGAACGGATCGACCACGAACTGCTCGCGCAGATTCCCGGCCAGGATCTCGTCTGCCGCCTGGATGATGGCGTCTGCCAGCGGTGCGTCCAGCAGGCCCAGTTCCTTGTGAACCTCCGCCGCCGCCCGCTTGATCACCACCATGCTCCACACGAAGGCTGGGTAGGGCGTCATGCCGGTGACGGGGAAATTCTCGACGGCGCGCTGCGTTTGTGCCGCGTAATAGGCGTTCGCCGGGACCTTCACCTCACCCAGCGAATCCTTCTCAATACGGTAATCATTCATGACAATAAACTCCTCTTTGGGTTTGAGAAAAACGACTCAATGGCGGGGATTATACCGCACTTTGCGCGGCGCGTTGAACGGCAAAACGGCCAGCGCGCATGGGCAATTGCAGCGCCGCAACCCGGTAGCAGGATGCAGGATGCACCTGCGCGCAGTGAACTGTAGTACCGCAATAAGTTGAGCATGCGGGGTGCAGGGAGGGCGCTCCCTGCCGGGGTCATAGGGGCGCTGCCCTTATACACGCGATGTGCGTTTCACCCTTGCATCTTGATCTTGTCTGGGTAGGCGGCGGTGTAGGGGCACGCCGTGCCCAACTGTGCATGGATTTCCGCCCCTGTACACTACCCCCCCAGACGCCACACGTCGCCGCCGTCGGCCAGCGGCACGCGCGCCCCGCTCTGCGGATCGTACCAGCCGACCGCCAACGAGTCCGCGCCTGCGCCGCTCAGGTCGCACACCGTTGGCACGCGCTCGCCCACCGCCCACCCCGTGACCGGGCGCGACCATGCCGCCGGGACGCCTGCGCACTGCGCCAGGATCCGCCCGTCTGCCGCCAGCGCGTGGATGAACAGGTGCAGGCTGGCATCCTGGGGCGCTGTCGTCGTCCATGCCAGCCGCAGCACGCCGCCGCCGGGGTCGCTTTCCAGCAGCGCCAGCCCATTCGACCACAGCGCCGCCGCCGCGTCGATTTCCGCCTGCGCCGCGAATGCGCGTTCCGGCGCGCGCACGTCCATGCTGCCCACGTTGGCCTGCGCACGTCCCAGCGCCACGCTCAGCGGATACGCGCCGCTGCTGAGGCCGCCGGGCACGTAGACCCGCCGCAGCACGCGCCACACATCGCCCGGCTGCCACGCGCCTGCTTCCAGCGGGACGGGACGCGAGGCCGCAGCGCCCCACCACAGCGCCACCTCTGGCACGCCGCCCGCGTCCAACGCATCCAAACGGAAGACCGCCGCCAGCGTGAGCGCGTCGCCCACCCCGGCAGACGCTGGCAGCGCCTCCACCGCC
>CAZQIJ010000637.1:0-2517 GCA_964592955.1 uncultured Anaerolineaceae bacterium | reverse complement strand
GCTCACGACTGACCCGGCGGCGCATCTGGCCGATGTGCTGGGTGTGCCCGTCGGTGACACCGTAACACCGGTGAAGGGTGTTGCGAATTTGTGGGCAACCAAAATCGATCCTAAAGCCGCTGCTGATGTCTACAAAACACGCATTCTCGACGATGCTCGTCTACGGGGACGCACACCTGAATCCGTCAGGGTGATGGAAGAAGAACTAAACTCGCCCTGCACCGAAGAAATGGCTGCCTTTGATCGGTTCATTGATTATGCCAGCCAGGATGATTGGCAGGTCGTCGTTTTCGATACTGCGCCGACGGGACATACCCTGCGCCTCCTGGAACTGCCTATGGATTGGAGCACGCAGATTGACGTAAAAGTATTCGCATCGGTGGACAGTACCGCTGCGGATGATGTTGCTAAAGAGCGTTTTGGCGATGTCATCGCCATGATGCGCGATCCAAAGCGAAGCACATTCGCCTTTGTCATGTACCCGGAAGCAACACCCATTATCGAGGCATACCGCGCCAGTGAAGAACTCAAGACCCTCGATATACATACCGGACTGGTGTTTGCCAACTACGTGCTACCGCCCGAACAGTGTACCACCCCCTTCAGCCGTGTCCGACGTGCGATGCAGGAGAAATACCTGCAAGAAATCAGCGAGCGCTTTGCCGTGCCGATGATTGAAATCCCTCTGCTGCCTTATGAAGTCAAAGGCTTGGATGTGCTGTCCGCGCTTGGCAAGCAGATTTACGGTGAACAACCTGAAGCCATTGAGAAGGAGATGGCACAATGAGTGACTTTATCGCAAACACAAACCTATCGGTTGAAATCACTCGTGCAGCAGTTGGTGAATTGGCGATGGCACTTGGTAAAACAAGCGAGTTCATGCAATTGGAGCAGAGTTCGCTCCGCCTGCAAAGTGACCCGCAGGCGCAGTCATCAATTGACGCTTTACAGGCAAAGCAGCGGCAGCTTCAAGCCTTACTGATGCTCAATGCCGTGAGTGCGGAAGAACGTGCCGCATTGGAACAACTAGAACAGGCAGTCTTTGACAATCCTGTTATCGCTGAGTATCTCAAAGCTCAGGAAGATGTGGCGATACTTTGCCGTGCAGTGAACGACTTGATTTCACAGGGTATTGGAATGCGCTTCGCCATGAAAACCAGCTCATGCTGTGGGTAGGGAGAAATCATGCTGCTAAATAGACTTCTATCTAACGTTGAAACCGCCGCCAAAACGCTGGTCGAATCCCTGTTACAATCACCGACAATGGTCGATGTTCAACAGGCAAAGCGCTCACTGGAGGAGGATGCAGAAACACAGGCACTGTTGAAACGCTATGCGACTGCTCAGACTGACCTGCGTTCCCGGCAGGGGAGCGATTCCATTACTCAGCAGGATATCAACTCCCTGCGCGAATTGCAGCTTCAGGTACAGACGAACTCGAAAGTGATTGCCTTTGTGGAAGCCCAGAGATTTGCTCGCTTCTTGCTGGATGAAACCAGCAGCGAACTCAGTGATGCGCTTGGGCTTGATTTCACTGCCATGTCAGCCGCTTCCTGTTGTTGAGCAGCAAAGAATTGGGTTTCAGGCACGACAGAGAGAGGTGTGCATGAATGAGAAACTAACCGTGCAGATTATTGGTGCGCCCATTGCCTGTGCCGAGGGCATCAAGGATAGCTGGCGAGACACGGCGAACTGGGCAGCGAAACAGTTACAACAGCGTTTTGGGGATGCGGTGCGAATGGAATACTATGATCTGTTCGATCCAAATTGCCCGGCTCTGCCACCTAACACTCAACTCCCGTTAGTGCTGGTCGAAGGTGAGGTCATTAGCAGCGGGGGGAAGATTCCGATGCCAGCTATTCGCAGCCGGTTGGAAGCACTACTCCTTCCAACCCGTTAAGTGGGGCAAAAAGCAGCCGATGAACGCTATCATCGGCTGCTTCAGTGTCCTGTAAGCTCAACAAAACCACCCGAGTTACTCGACCCAGAAATGGAACATCGCACTTTTTATGGATACATTGCTGGCGCTTATCCTGACCACTGTATTCCTCCTGACCGCTTTGCTCTATGCTTCCGTAGGACACGCTGGAGCTTCGGGTTATCTAACCGCGATGGCGCTGCTCGGTGTAGCACCCGCTACTATGCGACCTACGGCATTAGTCTTGAATGTCCTCGTCGCCAGTATCGCCGCTTTTAAGTTCTACCGTGCCGGTGCTTTCTCGTGGGTGCTTTTCTGGCCGTTCGCTATAACTTCAATACCACTGGCGTTTATCGGTGGTGGTGTCACCCTGCCAACCAACGCTTATAAAGTCGTTGTTGGATTGATTTTGATCTATGCTGCTTATCGCATGTTTAGAAGCACACGCGCTGTAACCCCGGAAATCATTACATCTCCACCCCTCATACTGGCGCTGTTGTCTGGAGCAGGGATTGGATTGCTGTCTGGTCTCACTGGCACAGGAGTAGGTATTTTCTTAAGCCCACTGTTGTTGTTCATGCACTGGGATGAACCCAGAC
>CAZQIJ010000636.1:0-2518 GCA_964592955.1 uncultured Anaerolineaceae bacterium | reverse complement strand
TACCTCAACAGGATGAGTACGCATGGCTTTCGGCAGGGCGGTTCGTGAACCGCCCGCCAAACCGGGCGCACCGCGATGTGTGCGGGGTGAGGCGGGCGCAAAGCGACCACAGAGGTTCGCTGCGCGTCTGCTTACGCCACAGAATCGGCCAACCGTCAGCTTCAACGCTTGTCAGGGTTTGTATGCATACGCTACACTCAATTCGGTACAATGAGGTGATCGGATTGCAAGAAGGAGCGACGCATGTCGTTAATGCTTTCGTTCAGGAAGTCCCGGCACATGCTGGCGGCGGCGCTGGTGCTGGCGCTCGTCGTGATGGGCGGGATGGCACAAAACTCGCGCGCCCTGACGCCGGGCACGCCCGTAAATGGGTTCATCAATGCGGATGTCCCGCTGCAGATCTACAATTTCGCGGCAACCGACGCGGGCGCGGTCAGTTTCGCGCTGCAAATTTCTGAAGGGCTGGCGCTGGTGCTGGCCGTCAGCGACTCTCAGGGCAACGTCATCCAGGCGGCCACCAGCGACGGCACCAGCCTCAGCATGGATGACGTGCAGCTTCCGGGGCGCGGCATCTATTATGTGACGCTGGCCGCCGCCCCCGGCCAGGATGCAGACGCCAACGGCACGTTTACCCTCACCCTGGAAGGCGACCTTGCGCCGCTGGCCGCCACCCCTGAAGCCGCCGCGACTGAAGAACCCGCAAGCGCAGTGCCAACCGAAGACGTGACCGCCGCAGCGCCCGAACCCACGCCCGAAGCCGAGGCCGAAACCGTCGTCTTCCAGCCGGGGCAGGTGCTGACCACAGACGGCATTCGCGTATCGCTGACATGGAACAGCAGCGCGGATATGAACCTCCAGGTGCGCGACCCCATCGGCCAAACGCTGTTCTTCGACTCCACCTCCACCCCCAACGGCGGCACCTTCGGCTTCGATGTTAATGGGCTGTGTGAGGTGCTCACGCGCGAAAACGCCACCGAAACCGCGCAGTGGTCCCCCGGCACGGTGCCCACCGGCAGCTATGAGATCCTGATCTTCTACCGCCAGGACTGCGAGAACACCGGCCCCACAGATTTCACCGTCAATGTGGTGGTCGATGGCGTGGCGCTGGAACCCATCACGGCCACGCTGAACCCGCCCACCTCCACCGGATCCTCCGTGTACCTGGCCAGTTTCCGCGTGAACCTGGATGGCTCTGCCGGGGTCACCACGCAGGGGCTGTATACCGATACGCGCGTGCTGCCGCGCCCCGTCAGTGACTTTCTGGCGGAGCCTTCCACACCCATCCAGACCGATGTGGTGGTGCGCGATCTGCTGACGACAGACGATTACTATGACCTCTACAGCTTCAGCGCCAGCGCCAACGCGCTGTATGCGGTGAGCATGACCGCCATTGACGGCAACCTGGATACGCTGCTGCTGGTGCTGGATGCCAGCGGCGCAATCGTGGCGGACAATGACGACATCACGCTGGGCGAGAACACCAATTCGCGCATCGATAACGTGCTCATCCCGCGCGACGGCACCTACACCATCCTGGCCACGCGCTACGGTAAGGATGTGGGCGGCAGCGAAGGCAATTACGAGCTGGTCCTCAGCCAGAGCAGCATCAACGTCCCGCAGGAAATCGCGGCGCTGGGGCTGCCAGCGGGCGATATCGAAGTCACGCTGACGTGGAACACCAATGCCGACCTCCAGCTTCTGGTGCGCGATCCGGCGGGCAGCTCGGTCTATGACGACGATACAGACATCAGCTCTGGCGGGCGGCTGATCGCTGCCGGTAACATCAACTGCACCCGCACGCAAACGACCCCCGTCTCCTACATCTACTGGCCGCCGGGGCTGCTGCGCGGCGGTTCGTATGAGATCGAAGTGTGGTATCAGAACGCGTGCGGCGACACAACCCCCGTCACCTTCACGCTCTATATCAACGTCGATGGCGTGGTGCAGACGTATTCCGGCACGCCGCAGCCTGGCGAAGTGTTCCTCACCAACTTCCTCCTGGACCAGACCGGCAACGTCCTTTATGGCGAAGGCGGCATCGCGGGGGACAGCGCCACGCTGGATTACCGCAACGAAACCGCCACGCCCATCCTGCCCGCGCAAACCCTCACGGGCAGCATCACGCCGCAGAACACGTTTGACGTGTATACCTTCACTGGTCAGGCGGGGGACAGCCTAACGGCGACGCTTAACCGCACGTCTGGCAACCTGGACACGCTGCTGTTCCTCGTCACGCCTGATGGCCTGGAGCTTTCGCGCAATGACGACGCCAGCGGCACCACCACAGACTCAGTCATCGCCAACTTCACGCTGCCGCTGGCCGGGGAGTACCGGCTTCTGGCCACGCGCTATGGCACACGGTTCGGTGGCACGGTGGGCGGTTACAACCTGACGCTGAACGTCGAACCGGCCTTCTCGCCCGAATCGAATGAGGACGATGGCGGCAGTCCAGCAGCGACCGGTACACCGCGCGGCTAGCGGCGGGGTGCGCAGCCCTCACCCCCGGCCCCCTCTCCCC
>CAZQIJ010000635.1:0-2519 GCA_964592955.1 uncultured Anaerolineaceae bacterium | reverse complement strand
GCGCCGAGGGGCTGAGCGGCTTTTCTGAAGGCGCAGATGATCCGCATTTCTGGTTCGACCCGCGCAACTGGGAAATTACGGTGCTGGATCTGGCGGATGCGCTGGCCGAACGCGACCCCGACAATGCCGAGATCTACCAGGCCAACGCCGAAGCCTATGTTGAACAGCTTCACCTGCTGTTTGAATGGGCAGACGCGGGGATGCGCAGCGTTCCCGAAGGCCAGCGCTACATTGTGACCTCGCACGACGCCTTCCAGTATTTTGGCTCGGCGTTTGGCTGGCGCATGGCGTCGATCCAGGGCATAAGCACCCAGGATGAAGCAGGCGTTGGCGATATTCAGGAGATTGTGGATTTCGTCATCGAGAACGAAATTCCGGTGCTGTTTGTGGAAAGCAGCATCCCGCCAGATACGATCCAGGCGGTCATCGAGGCCATCGAAGCCGAGGGCGGCACGGCGCGTGTTGGCGTGCGCGAGCTGTATTCAGACGCGATGGGCAGCACAGAGACGTTCGGCGGTACCTACACTGGCATGATCGCAGAGAACGTGTATACCATTCTGCAATCGTACCAGTGTGCGGGGATCGAGGTTGACATTGCGGACTGGCCGGAAGACCTGCTGCCAACCCCACCGGAAGACCTGCTTGAGGCAACCTGCGAGTCATAACAAGGCGTAAGCATACCAGCGCGGCGGTGCGTCTGTTCTTCAGACAGGAAATCCCGCCGCGCTGGCGAAAGAATTCCAAAACAGACGAAGAAGGATCGTGTGGGTATGCAAACAGCAGCAGACAAACTGGCACCCGTCGCGCTCGCCGTTGATGATCTGACGGTGGCGTATAACGGCAAACCGGCACTGTGGGATATTGACCTCGAAGTGCCGGAGGGAGTGCTGATGGCCATCGTGGGGCCAAACGGCGCGGGAAAAAGCACGCTTATTAAAGCCGTGCTTAACCTGATTCCGCGCGCTGCCGGAAAGACGCTGTTCTACGGTCTGCCGTATGAACAGGCGCGGCACCTTGTGGGCTATGTGCCGCAGCGCGGCAGCGTGGACTGGGATTTTCCCACCTCGGTGATTGACGTTGTGACGATGGGGCTTTACGGCAAACTGGGCTGGTTCCGCCGCCCCGGACGGCGCGAACGCGATCTGGCACTGCACGCGCTTGAACAGGTGGGCATGGTGGATTTTGCCAGCCGCCAGATCAGCCAGCTTTCCGGCGGGCAGCAGCAGCGCACGTTTCTGGCGCGGGCACTGGTGCAGGATGCGCGTCTCTATTTTATGGATGAACCCTTCGCAGCGGTTGATGCCATTACAGAGCGCGCCATTGTGGCGGTGCTGCGCGAACTGCGCGAGCGCGGCAAGACGGTGCTGGTGGTACACCATGACCTGCAAACAGTGCCGGACTACTTCGACTGGGTGACGCTGCTCAATGTGGAAGTCATCGCCAGCGGCCCCACCACGCAGACCTTCACCGAGGGCAATCTGCGGCGCACCTACGGCGGGCGGGTGGCTTACCTGCACGGTGGCCAGGTCATTTCTGCAGCAGGAGACTGAACCATGTCCACTACCCGACTGCTGGAAAGCCAGATCGAGACACGGCGCGTGTGGGCAATTATCGGAGTCATGGCGCTGCTGGCGGCGCTGTTTGTGCCGTTCAGCCAGGTTGTGCTGGGCGTGGACTATACCTATACCCTGCGCGTTGTGGCGCTGGGCGGCGCGATCCTGGGCACGGTCAGCGGTGTGCTGGGCTGTTTTGCAGTGCTGCGCCACGAAAGCCTGATGGGTGATGCGCTGTCGCACGCGGCGCTGCCCGGTGTGGGTATTGCGTTTCTGGTGGCGGGCCGCGAACTGGGCGCGCTGCTGATCGGCGCAGGGATCGCGAGCTGGCTCGGCGTGCAGTTTATCCGGGCTGTGACGCGCACCACACGGATCAAACAGGATACCGCGATGGGCATCGTGCTGGCGGGGTGGTTTGCCGCCGGAATTGTGCTGCTGACGTACATCCAGGCGCGGCCAGACGCGAGCCAGGCCGGGCTGGATTCGTTCATCTTCGGCCAGGCAGCCGCCATCGTGGAGCGCGATGTGCAGATGACGGGCATCGTGGGGCTGGTGCTGGGGGCGGCGCTGGCGCTGTTCTGGAAGGAATTCAAGCTTATCACCTTTGATCTGGAGTTCGCCAGCGCCAACGGCTTCCCGGTCAGTTTTCTGAATACGCTGCTCTCCACACTGATCGTTATCGCCATCGTGCTGGGTTTACAGCTCGCTGGCGTGATTCTGATGGTGGGGATGCTTATCTCGCCCGGCATCGCCGCCCGTCAGTGGACGCACCGCCTGGACCAGATGGTGATCCTGGCCGCGGTGTTCGGCGCGTTTGCAGGCGGCACGGGCGCGATTATCAGCGCCGTGGACTCCGACATTCCGACCGGCCCGATGATCATCGTCGTGGCCTTCGCGGTTGTGGCGCTGTCGCTGGCCTTCGCGCCAGGGCGCGGCCTGGT
Organism: uncultured Anaerolineaceae bacterium; assembly: GCA_964592955.1. Classification (GTDB taxonomy): domain Bacteria; phylum Chloroflexota; class Anaerolineae; order Aggregatilineales; family Phototrophicaceae; genus CAZQIJ01. Next base: position 25 of record CAZQIJ010000635.1, on the reverse strand, counting down.
GTGGTCTGCGCTGGGACAGCGTGCC
>CAZQIJ010000634.1:0-2529 GCA_964592955.1 uncultured Anaerolineaceae bacterium | reverse complement strand
TGCGCCGTATCCTGTGGGAATAGGTATGGCAGCCCTTTGCCCTGGGGGAGTATGACCTGGTGCATGCCCTGGCGTTTGTTTCGCCCCTGCTGCTCACGCGCCCGGCAGTAGTTACCGTGTATGATCTCAGCTTTATTCATTACCCCCAGGTGCTTACTGCCTCGCGCCGTCTCTACCTGCGCATGCTCACCGCTGTAAGCTGCCAGCGCGCACAACGCATAACGGCTATTTCCGAAAGCACAGCGCGCGATATCACCACCTCGCTGGGAATTCCAGCGGCAAAGATCGATGTCGCGCCGTGCGGTTACGATCAGGCGCTCTACCAGCCATTGCCACGACGCGAGATTGAAGCATTCCGCCTGGCGAAGGGACTGCCAGAGCGCTTCTGGCTGTTCGTGGGCACCCTGGAACCACGCAAGAACCTGCCGACTCTGCTAAGGGCATATGCGCAGTTACCGCGCAGCGAACGGCTTCCGCTGGTGATTGGTGGCAGCAAAGGATGGATGTACGACGAGATCTTCGCAACTGTCGCGGAGCACATGCTTCAGGATGCGGTGACCTTTCCCGGTTTCATCTCTGACGACGCGCTTCCGTTCTGGTACAATAGCGCCGAAGCGTTGGTATACCCCTCGGTGTTTGAGGGATTTGGGCTGCCCGTGCTGGAAGCGATGGCCTGCGGAACCCCAGTCATCATTGCAGATACAACTTCACTGCCAGAAGTGGCCGGATCTGCCGGGCTGCGCGTCGAACCGCGCTCGGTGGAGGCGTGGGAGGATGCGCTGCGGCGCGCTTTTCACGATTCTGTGTGGCGCGCACAGGCCAGCCAGCAGGGCTTGCTGGAAGCGCAGCGCTACGACTGGCACAAGACGGCTGCGCAGACGGTATCAACCTACACAAGCGCACTGGGGCGTTAACCCCGCTGGCGATCCAAACGCTTGTTTCGCAGATCAACAGAAGATGATGTAAGGCTGTAATCACTGCATCTATGAACAACAAACGTAGACCGGCGCATTCATGGATGCCACTCATTGATATTGGGCTGGCGCTGCTTGCGTTTGTGCTGGCATATTTCATCCGCTATGAATTGCAGATCCTGCGCCCCCTGCTAGAGCTGTACTATGCGCCTTTCGACGCGTATCTGCTTTATATTGTGGTCTATCCGCTGGCCCTGCAAATCCACAACCGTGGCAGCGGTCTCTACCGGGTGACGCGAGGGCGTCCGTGGCTGGAAGAGGTGACGATCATCGTCAATGGGGTCGCCAATGCCACCATTATCGTTATGGCCCTGAGCTTCATCCTTCAGCCCACCGCTTTCAGCCGCCTGATGATGATGTATCTGGCCGTCCTCAGCGTCGTCCTGCTGGCGTCTGCCCGTGTCGTACAGCGCATCATTCAGGCCAATCTGCGCGCGCAGGGTATTGGGGTGGAGAACGTCCTGCTGCTAGGTGCGAGCGATGTAGGCCAGGCGGTGCTGCGCACCATGCTTGCGCGCAAGGACCTCGGCTATAAGCCCGTAGGCTATCTTGATGACGATCCGGAGCGGGGCAACGTCAACATCGGCAGGGTGCGTGGCCTGGGTGAGATCTCGCGGCTGGAAGCGGTGCTTTACGAAGAAAAAGTTGACCTCGTGGTCATTACGCTTAAATGGGAACACCATGACCGCATACTGGCATTGGTCAATATCTGCCAGCGCCGCGCGGTCGATGTAAGGGTGGTGCCGGATGTCTTCCAGTTGAATATGCGGCAGGTGCAGGTCGAAAATCTGGACGGTATCCCGCTGCTGGGGCTTAACGGCGCGCAGCCGCTGCGCGGTGGCAGCCGCCTGGTGAAACGCGCTATCGATATCGGCCTGATCGCGTTTGCCTCGCCGGTGCTGCTTCCTCTGTTTCTGCTGGTTGCGCTGGCGATACGCCTGGAAGGTGGCGGGCCGATCTTTTACGCGCAGCCTCGGGTCGGCGAGAACGGCAAGGTGTTTGCCATGATCAAATTTCGCAGCATGATCCCGGATGCAGATAAATATCGCAAACATCTGGTAGAAACGCTTCAGCTCGATCCGCGCCATCCGAAAATCGTGGATGACCCGCGCATTACCCGCGTTGGCAAGATTCTGCGCCGCACCAGCATCGATGAACTGCCCAATCTCATTAACGTCCTGCGAGGGCAAATGAGCCTGGTTGGGCCGCGCCCCCCCACACCGGATGAAGTGGAGCTGTATGAACCCTGGCACCTGCAACGTCTGCAAAGCCTGCCAGGAATGACCGGCCTGTGGCAGATCAGCGGACGCAGCGACGTGCCATTTGAGGAAATGTGCCTGCTGGATATCTATTACATCGAGAACTGGTCAATCAAGCTGGATGCACAGATTCTGATGATGACGCTGCCACGCGTGCTCCTGCGCCACGGTGCCTACTGACAACGACCACGAACGTGGTACCACGTTCGCGCTGCCTGTTGCAGTGCCGCACATTGGCTAGTAGTAGCCCGCCAATGGTACTTTGACGGTTGATATCCAACGGTTCACACCCATGA
>CAZQIJ010000633.1:0-2533 GCA_964592955.1 uncultured Anaerolineaceae bacterium | reverse complement strand
GATCGTCAGGTGCCGCGTCTGGAGAAACAGCTCGCCGCCATCGGAGATGCGCCGATTTAAAATAAAGAAGGCCGCGAATCCTTCGCTTATGCTGGCACGATCGTGGTGCGTGGCCGGGGAATCGGCGTGGTGACGGCGACCGGGATGCGGGCGGAGGTGGGTAAAATTGCCGGGGTTCTAGGTGGCGAAGAAGTAAAGCCGCCGTTAATGGTACGGATGGAGCGGTTTACCTGGCGGTTGACGCTGTTCATGGTAGGGGTGATTGCGCTGATGGCGGGCGTGTCGCTTGCGCGCGGCATGCCGTGGCAGGAGGTGTTCATGGTGTCCATCGGCATCGCGGTGTCGGCGATTCCGGAAGGGCTGCCGGTGGCATTGACCGTGGCGCTGGCCATCGGGATGCGGCGCATGGCGCGGCGCAAGGTGATCGTGCGGCGGCTGGTGGCGATGGAGGCGCTAGGTTCCTGCACCATGATCGCCACCGACAAGACGGGCACCTTGACCGAAAACCGCCTGACTGTCACTGACATCGTGCTGCCGGACGGTGCGCGGTGGGAGATTTCCCCCGGCCAGGGTCGGGTGAGTTGCGATGGGGAGGTGTTCGACTCCGCGAAGCATAAACAGTTATTCCGCGTGCTGCTGGCGGGCGGCCTGGCTAACGAAGCGCGCATGGCAGTCAATGAGGAACGGGGTGGCGGGGGCGATCCGGTTGACCGCGCGTTTCTGATCGCATGCCATAAGGCGGGCTATCAGTGGGCGAAACTCCGTGCACGGTACGAAGAGCGCGCGATCATTCCCTACGCGGAAGCCGGCTATTACGCGGCGGTGCTGTGCGCGATGCATGGGCCGAAAGAAAAAGCCGCTATGATAAAAGAAGAAGCTATAAGCACGGAAGCGAGCGGAGCGAGCAAGGCGCACAAAGGTGCGCCCGCCGCGGTCAGCGGTGTAAGCTCCGCGCAGCGGGAAAAAAACTTCCGTATCTTCGTGAAAGGCAGCACGGAAAAACTTCTGGAGATGTGCGATACCATGCAGGCAGCGCACGGGTCGGTGCGTCTGGACAGGGGACATGTGACGGCGCAGATGCACGGTCTGGCGAAAGAAGGCAAGCGCGTGCTGGCGCTGGCGATGGGAAGCCCGAAATGGCAGGAAGGAATGGAGTTTGATGAGGCGAGTCTGACGGGGTTGACGTTTCTGGGGTTGGCCGGGATGGAAGATCCGTTGCGCGAGGACGCGCCCGCGGCAATCGCGGCCTGCCGCAAGGCGGGCATAGAGGTGGTGATGATCACGGGTGATCATCCGGAAACGGCGTATGCGATCGGCAAGAGGCTTGCCTTGTGTGACCGTCCTTCGCAGGTGATTTCTGGCGCGTTGTTGCAGCAGGCGGGAAAAAGCGGGCCTCAGGCGCTTGATGCGCTGATTGCGGACGCGAAGGTGTATGCGCGTATTGCGCCGGAGCAGAAGCTGGCCATCGTGCAGGCGCTCAGCCGTCAGGGGCATTTTGTGGCGATGACCGGCGACGGCGTCAACGATGCGCCGGCGCTGACGATGGCGCATGTGGGTGTGGCAATGGGGGAGTCCGGCACGGATGTCGCGCGCGAAAGCGCCGACATTATTCTCACCGATGACCGGTTTTCCTCCATTGTCTCCGGGGTGGAGGAGGGGCGCATCGCCTACAACAACATCCGCAAGGTGGTGTTCATGAGCATTTCCACCGGTATGGCCGAGATTCTGCTGTTTGTGCTGGCACTGCTGTTCGGGATGCCGGTGCCGCTGTTCGCCGCGCAGCTTTTGTGGCTGAATCTGGTGACGAACGGCATCCAGGATGTGGCAATGGGGTTTGAGCCGGGCGAAGGGGATGAACTGCGCCACCCGCTGCGCAAGCCCGGCGAACCTTTGTTCGATGGGCTGATGCTCTGGCGCGTCGGGTTGGCGGCATTGGTGATCGGCGTCGGCGCGTTCATGGCTTGGGACTGGATGCTGCGCCAGGGCTATACGGAACAGGAGGCACGTAACCTGCTGCTGTTGTTGCTGGTATTGTTCGAGAACGTGCTGGTGTTCTGCAGCCGGTCAGAACACCGCTCGCTGTTTGCGCAATCCTGGCGGCGCAACCCGGTGCTGATTCTTGGCACGTTGGCGGCGCAGGGGCTGCATATCGCGGCGCTCTATATGCCGGGGCTGAGAGATGCGCTGCGTGTGGCGCCCGTGACGCTGGAGCAATGGGGTGTGCTGTTGCTCTGCGCGCTGTCGCTGCTGGTGGTGATGGAGGGGGAGAAGGCGGTGCGGCGCTTTACCCGGTTATAGTGGGACCGAACATTTTTCTTTCAGCAACGCGTCGGCGCGGGCGACGGCTGGGTGGCTGAGGAAACGGTTCATGCGTGATTCAATGTCCGGGGCTTCGTCGGCGCGCGAAAGGGCAAGCATCCGGCGGGCGGTTTCGTAAAGCCTGTGCTCTTCGCCGGCGCAGGAAAAGGTACCGCGTGCGTGAAAGCCCTCAATCACCTTGCCGCCCAGCATCACTGCGAAGGCACTATAATAG
>CAZQIJ010000632.1:0-2533 GCA_964592955.1 uncultured Anaerolineaceae bacterium | reverse complement strand
ACCAGCCTGTCGTCTTCCGGCAGCAGATGGTGCTGAAGTTCGATCCAGAAGTATTCGCGCCCGAACCATGCCTGGTAGCGCCGCGCAGCCGCTTCTGCCGTCGCACGGTCACCGCGCAGCAGTGCCGCGGCGATTTCCCCCTGGCGGCACCCGGAAAGCGCGATCAACCCTGTGCTGTGGGCAGCCAGCGCCTCTGCCGGGAGCTGTGCTTCTCCCTTTGGCGCATGGTGCCGTGCCAGTGTGATGAGCGTACACAGGCTGCGCCAGCCGCTTTCATCCCGCACCAACAGCGTTACATGATGCCCGGAGTCAAGCGTCATTTCTGCCCCCAGGATAGGGCGAATGTGATATTTGCGAGCCGCCTGTACGAAACGCACTGCGCCATAGACAGCATCGTGATCGGTCAGCGCCAGCGCCGTCATGCCCAGGGCTGCGGCTTGTGCTGCCAGATCTTCGGGTTGCGCTGTGCCATCAAGCAGGCTGTAGGCGGAATGGCAGTGGAGTTCGATGTAATCAGTCATAAATGCGCTGTAGAAACCACTCTCCAGAATCCAGATCACGGTAGATGATGACCAGCAGCCCGGTGCGCGTTGTCAGTTTGTAGTGTTCGCGCCACACATGCCAGCGCCACCATCCAAAATCCACCCGCCAGCGCCGCGCCACCATCTCTACCGTGTGGCGTCTTCCGTTCCAGGTAAACCACAGCGGCACACCGTCTGTACTCAGCCCCACCTTAATGACTGCGTTCTGCCATAAAAGGGTCATGAAGCATCCCCCTGACGGCGAATTAACTGCTGATGGAAACGGCGCTCTGGCAGCAGCGACTGCGGCGTGTGTGGGACGGCTTCGAAGAAGTGTTCCCCGTGACGGGCCACCAGCACAGCCACCAGATCAATAAGCTGCACGCGCGTCGGTTTATGTGTAAACAGTTCCATCTGGCGCGGGATATTCGGGACGAGATGGGTGAGCGTCACGTGAACTTCTGTGATTTCCCGCGCAGGGGCCATACGTTCCAGAATTTGCAGCAGGCTGCGCCCGATGTCATCTGAGGCGGCTATCGGTTTCAGCAGCACCTGTGCATCGCGCTGCGTTTTGCCTTTCGCAAAGGTTAACGTCAGCGCGACAGCGTGCAGCGCCGACCCACGCGCCTCTAACCGATCCGCGAGTACAGCGGCCATCCGGTGCAGCACAGCCTCTATCCGGTGTTTATCGGCTGATGGCGGCTCAAAATCATGGGCGATTCGTTCTGCTTCAGGCATACGGTGCGGCTTTACCGGACGGCTGTCCTGCCCCCTGACGAGCATCGCCAGCAGTTTGCCTTCTCTGCCGAATTGGGCCAGGAGCGCAGACGACGGCAGCGCGGCCAACTGCCCGATTTCACGAATGCACAGCAGTTCAAGGCGGCGCGCGCTTTCCCGGCTCAGCGGCAGCAGATCTACCGGGTAGGGGGCGATGAAAGCTGCTTCTTCGCCGCGCGGGATTTCCGGAACCCGGTTGGCGGCAGCCACATAAGCCGCAAATTTCCCAGCCGCCAAACCCACCGAAGCGCGAAACGGCAGCGCCGCCTGGATACGTTCGCGCAGGTAAAGCGTGTCCTCACGGTTCAGCCGCCCCAGGTCAAGGTAAAATATGCCCGTCTGCGGCATCGCCTGCATATCAACTTCCACCCTGTTTGTGAATACCCACAGGGTTTGCAGCACCGTTTCCTGGGCGCGTTCCATCTGAAGCGCATCGTAGGGGAGAAAGTGCGCATCCGGGCACAATCCACGCGCACGGCTGAGGCCAGTACCCGGCCTAACGGGGTGTGCCTCCGCAGAGACTGCTGCAACACGGCTCTGTTTGGCACCATAGCGTACCAGAGCCAACGGAACACCCTGCAATGCCGGGTTATGGTGGCAGGTGACCGCGGCAGCAAAGTGCGGAATGTAAACGCAGACGATCATGCCCCATCACCTTTCACCACATCATCGAATGTGATGTCAATTTCTACCTGGTGGCCGTCCCCATGCCTGGCATTGACCGTGACCTGTACCCGGTAGCCGCACACGTCGCGGCGCTGATAGAGCCATGCCACACGCTTGCAATGCAGATGCAGCCCTGTGAATCCGTCTTCACTTTCGGCAAGCAGTATTCCCATGCAGCGCGAATGCCTGAGGGCATCAACAAGATCGCGCAGGGCAGATGCCTGTGTCGAGACTGATTCCACAATGAGCGCGCCCAACTGCCCTTCGCGCACCATGTCGCGGGCGATGGACAGCGCCTGAGCGGGGGTTTCGGGATGCACAATCACCAGCCGATCCAGAATCACACCGCAGCGCGCTGCATAATCCGGGTCGAACGTCAGGCTCTGGTCAAGATAGGCTGCCGCGGTCTGGTTGCGTTGTGCTGCGGCGGCCAGTTTGTGCGCCAGCGTGGTAATACCCGAAGTTCGTGTCCCTGTAAGCAGGGTGAGACGTCCATACGGGATACCGCCACAGGGAAGCGCAGCGTCCAGCGTCGCAAACCCGGTAGGGATGCACGTATTTTCCGCAAG
>CAZQIJ010000631.1:0-2533 GCA_964592955.1 uncultured Anaerolineaceae bacterium | reverse complement strand
CGGTGCTGAAGACGCCATTCGCCACGCTGACGCCGGTCGCGGTCTGCGTGGTGCCGATCTGACCGCCGTCGGTCACGGCATTGAACAGCGCGAACGTGAAGTTACAGGTGCCGTTCACCGGCGTCCCGGCGTTCTCGATGTAACCCTGATAGGTGAAGTCGGTGGCGTAGGTGATGGGCTGCGCGTTGGCGGGCGCGGCCATGACCCCAATTACGATGCTCAGAACAAGAAGTGTCACAATGCGGGGTGGCATAAGGGGTATCCTTTCATAGGGTGGTGGATACCCCTCAGTGTAGTCTGTTTCGGCATTTCGCGCTGGTCGGGTTCCGGGTGCCGTTGCACACGGCGGGCGGTTCACGAACCGCGAAGGCACGGGGTGAGGGCGATTTCGCTGTGCTATAATGTGCCGGAACTCTGGAATCGCGTCTTCCACACGGAAAGAGGCCCTATGACAATGCGCCTGCGTTCGCGCGCCTGGATTGCGGCGGCAGTCGTGGCGGTACTGGCAATCGCGCTCGCAAACTTCGCGCTAACGGCCCCACCCGCCAGCGCCACCTACAGCCGCGGCCTGGTGCTGCTGCTGGCGTCAGCCATCATGTTCCTGATGGCGTTTGTGCTCTGGTCGCCACCCGGCCAACTGCCGCCCGCCCTGCCAGATCCGCCGCGCACCGTGCCGGAAACACCCCTGCGCTGGCCGCACCGCCTGATAATCGCCGCCGGGGTCGCGCTGCTGCTGGTGGCCGCAGAAAGCAACAGTAACCTGCTCGGCCTCAAACACCTCGTGCTCATGCGCGAACACACGCAGCTCATCGTCTTCGGCCTCGGCTGCGCGCTGCTCGTCTTCGGCTTTCGCGGGCGCGTGCTGGATCAACCCGCCGCGCTGCCGGCCCGCACCCGCCGCCTGGAGCTGGCCGCACTGCTGGCGCTGACGGTCATCGGGCTGGCGCTGCGCCTCATCTACCTGGAGACGGTGCTGCCGGTTTATGTGGACGCCGCGAGCTTCACTGAGATCATCGTGGTGCTGGACTGGCACGGCAGCGACCCGGTGTATATGTTTCAGAGCATCAACACGGTCGCCTCGTTTCCGCGCCTGTATGCCTATTTCCAGTGGATCGCCACCGAGCTTTTCGGGCATCACCTGTGGGCGGTGCGCCTGCCCACCGTCATCATCGGCGCGCTCAGCGTGCCCGCGCTCTATTTCGCCGCGAAAACCTTCTTCAACCGCCAGACGGCGTTCATCGCGGCAGGGTTGATCGCCACCATGCCGTTCTTCCTGCACTTCAGCCGCGTGGTGCTCAACAATATCGCGGATCCGACCGTCGGCATTGTGGCGTTCGCCTTCTTCATGCGCGGCGTCCAGCGCGGGGGGCGCGCCAACTTCGCGCTGGCCGGGGTCGCGCTCGGCTGGACGCAGTATTTCCACGAGGCAGGCCGCCTTACCCTGCCAGCCATCATGCTCGCGTGGTGGGCCTTCATGTTCGTCGTCTCGTGGGGACGTGCCGCCCCCAGGCGCGTGCTGGCAGGCATGGCCATCACCGCCTTCTGCGCGCTGATCATCGCCGTCCCCACCTACGCCACGCGCTACGCCAATAACGTCCCGTTCGCGTCGCGCTTCAGCGAAATCGGCCTTAAGCCAGATTACTGGTCGCAGTTCGCCACCGTAAACGAACTGGTGGACGCGGTGAGCCTGCGCTTCACCAACAACCTGACGGCCATCCTCTACAGCTCGCGCGAGACGATCTACCATCCCGGCAGTGAACCGTTCCTGATGCTCCCGGTGGCCCTGGCCGCCGCCGCCGGTGTGGGCCTGCTGCTGCGCTTCTGGCGGCAGCCCTCTGCCAGCCTGCTCGCGCTGTGGATGGCGGTGCCGCTGGCCGGGGTCAGCGTCTTCATGCCAGAACTCCAGTCCCCGCGCGTGCTCCCGTCCATCCCTGCCGCGCTGCTCACCGCCGCTGTGGGCCTGGATGCGCTGGCGCGGCTGCTGACGTGGGGACGGGTGCGCGGCGCGCTGCTGCTGGCAGGGGTTACGGCGCTGTGCAGCGTGCAGGCCATCCTCTACTTCGCGCGCTACGAACCGGCCTACTACGAGGCGCAGGTCAACTTTACCCCCTGGACGACCTTCACGCTTGAGCTTGAAAAGCTCCCCACCGGCGCGCAGCTTCACATCGTCACAGACAGCCGCATCGACTCAAACTACGTGGGTAAGCTGGTGCGCTTCACCACAAAGCAAACGGTCACGGCCAGTTTCCTGGCCCCGGCAGATGTGACCGACACCTATCTCGCCGCGCTCGACCGGTCGCGCCCTCAGGTCTTCATCTGGCAGCAGTCGGATCCCAACCGGGCGGCGCTGGCGCTCGCGCTGCGCGATCCCTTCGTGACGGGTACGCCGCTGCCCGCCCCACACTACGCGCCCGTCACCTTCATGCGCTACGACATCCCGCCGCTGCTGGACGGCGCGCCGGGCATGGTCATGGCGCAGCCCTGACTCGTTGCGCTGTAGGGGCGCGGCCTGCCGCGTCCGCCGCCGCCCGCC
>CAZQIJ010000630.1:0-2534 GCA_964592955.1 uncultured Anaerolineaceae bacterium | reverse complement strand
CTACACCGACCTTCACCCCAACCAACACCGACACGCCCACGCCCATTCCCACGCCGACCAACACGCCGAGCGCAGTCGCAAATTTCACCTACGATAACTGGGGCAACCTGTCGCTGCCCGGCGATATTTTCGCGCGGCTTATATCGCCCCACATCGCGTTCGTCAACACCAACGACCGTCAGGGCGCGGTCAACCCGGCTACGCCGCGACCGGGCAACAACATCGAAACCCTGTACTATGAAACCATTGTGCCAGATGTGCAGGCAGTGCTGGACGCGCTGCGCTTTCTGGAGAAAGAGGTCTTCATCATCAGCGGCGGGCTGGCGGAACCCGTGCGTGGGTTCGGCAAACGCCTGGGCATTCCGGCAGAAAATATCCGCGCGGTTGAGCTGGAATACGATGAGCTGGCGGGCGAATGGTGGCGCTATTATGAACCGCAGACCCAGAACGCGGCGCGCTACCTGGATTACAACGAAGGCCCATTAACCGTCACCAGCGGCAAGCCGCAGATCATACGAGAACTGGCCGGTAGCAAACACGGACGCCGCCTGATGGTGGGAGATGGATCATCTGACCTGGCGACACGCACTGTGGTCGATCTTTTCGTGGGGTTTGGCGGTGTGGTGGCGCGTGAAAAAGTCCTCAGTGAAGCGGATGTCTTCATTCACAGCCCATCCATCGCGCCCATACTGCCACTGGCTGCCGGGGCTGCCGGGTATGCCCGCGTTGCCGGTACACCGCACCAGGCCGTGTTTGAGGGCGGGCTGGCGCTGCTGGATTCCATCACTTTCAAGCATGACGATTTGCGACAGGCATTTAAGGCTGCATTTACAACCCATGACTGATTTCAAAGCCATCATTTTTGATATGGACGGCCTGCTGGTGGATTCCGAGGTCGTTTGGCACTTTGCGGAAAATGAACTGATCGAAGCGCGCGGGCATCGCTATACCGAAGAAGCACGCGCGCAGATTGTGGGGCTGCGGGTCGATGAATTCATGGATCGGCTGCGCATCCATTACAGCCTCCCGGATACGCTTGAGGCACTGGTGCAGGAACTGAATGCGCGCATGATGCAGTTGATCCCTGTACGGGTCAGGCCGCAGCCGGGTGCCCAGGAACTGCTTGATTATGTCGTGCGGCACAATATCCCGCGGGCGGTGGCCTCCAATTCCAGCCGCGCCATTATCGAGGCGACGATGCGCGCTCAAGGCTGGGGTGAGATCTTCCGCATCATGTGTACTGCCGACGACGAGAAACAGGGCAAACCCGCGCCGGATGTTTACCTGCGTGCCGCCAGCCTGCTGGGTGTTGATCCGGCAGAGTGTCTTGGACTGGAGGACAGTGTCAACGGGTCGCGGGCGGTTGTGGCAGCCGGGATGACCTGTTACGTGGTGCCGGATCGCTCGCATTCCACCCCTGCGAAATTTGTGAACATTACGCCGCACGTCTTTCATGACCTGCACGAGGTGCTCGCCAGAATTCAGGAGCAGCGTGCGTGAGCCGTTTCAGGATTGTGATCGCAACCGACCTGACCGATGAAAGCCTGTCACTGCTTCAGACCGCGCCGGATGTTGAGGTGCAGGTGGTTACGCCCAGCACCCGCACTGTGCGCGAAGCGATCAGCACGGCACATGCGTTGATTGCGCGCGACGATCTGCATATCGATGCCGATCTGATGCGGGCTGCGCCGCTGCTCAAGGTGGTTGGGCGCGTGGGGGCAGGGCTGGCAGGGCTCGACATCGAAGCCGCGACCAGCCAGGGTGTGATTGTTACCAACACCCCCGGAACCAGCGCAATCGCGGCTGGTGAACATACCGTTACGCTGATGCTGGCGCTCAGCCGCCGCCTGATCGTGAACCATAACAGCCTGCGGGAAGGCTGGTGGCTCCTGGATCGCAAACGGCAGGCCGGTACACAGCTTTATGGCAAGACTCTGGGGATCATTGGATTAGGGCGCGTGGGCAGCGTGGTGGCCCACCGCTGCCTGGCCTTCGGGATGACCGTGCTCGCGGTTGACCCCTATCTTTCTGAAGATCAGATTATCGATGACCGGGTGACACTGGTGGGTATGCGCGAACTGCTGCAGCGCAGCGACTATGTGACGATTCATGTGCCAGCAACCGGCGAAACGCGCGGGATGTTCAATGAGTCGCTGATCCGCCAGATGAAACCCGGCGCGCGCCTGATCAATACCGCGTTCGGCGGTGTGCTGGATGAACAGGCGGTGGCCAGAGCGGTGAAAGAAGGGCATCTGGCCGGGGCCGCGCTCGATGTCTACAGCGAGGAACCCCCGTACAACAGCCCGCTTGTGGGCCTGGAAAATGTCATCCATACCCCACACATCGCAGAAAACACGGTGGAGGCTGTGCAGGATCTGTCGCTCCAGATCATTCAGCAGGTTCTGGATGCCCTGCGCGGTACCGATTACCGCAACGCCGTCAACATGCCGTTCATGCCCGGAGTCGATTTCGAGAGCATTCGCCCCTATCTGACATTGGCTGAGCGCATTGGCACGTTGCAGCATGTGTTGGCG
>CAZQIJ010000629.1:0-2535 GCA_964592955.1 uncultured Anaerolineaceae bacterium | reverse complement strand
CATGGCGGCGTGTCTTTTGAAGGACACGACTTACAACCACTCGGTTAGCATACGCTGATGCCCCAGCGTGACAGATGTTCATCGCCGCGTTGTGGTCACGGTCGAGAACCACGCCGCAGGCTTTGCACACAAAGGTACGGTCGCGCAGTTCCATATTCTGCTGGTGACCACAGGCAGAACATTTTCCTGTTGTACGCTCAAAGCGCCCTATCTGTACGACTACCTTGCCGCGTTTAGCTGCAACATGCTTGAGGATCATCATGAACTGATAGAACGCCAGATCGCTCACCTTGCGACCCCACAGGCGCTTCATACCGTCGAGGTTCAAGTCCTCAAAGCACAACACGTCCGCACGATCACACAAAGCATGTGCCAGCTTGTAGTGGGCGTCCCGTCGCTGATCCGCTATGCGAATGTGCAGGCGTGACAGCAATTTGGCTGCCTTCTTGCGGTTGTTACTGCCATGCGGCTTCTTGTCTTTGCGTGACTGAATGGTACGCATTCGACTCAAAGCACTGAGGTGATACAGTCCACTGGTATACTTATTGCCCATGTGGTCGGTGAGAAAAGTCTTTAGTCCGAAGTCAAAGCCCGCCACATGACAGGTCGTGGCCTCTTCCGGTTCTGGTACTTGCTCCACCACACTGAACAACAGCCAGAGACGGTCGGCTGCATCCCGTTTCACCGTGAGCGTCTTTACAACCCCGCCCAGCGGACGATGCTTCACATAGCGGTAGGTGTGTCTGCCAATCTGAATACGGTTGCCTTCCAGTACCTTGTATCCCGCCTGTTTAAGCGTGAAGGAAACGCGCCTGCGAAACTTCTTCAACTTCGGTGGCCGCTTGGCCAGTTTGTTGAAGAAGCGCTGATACCCCGTATTCAGTCGCTCCAGAACATCCTGAACGGCCTGTGAACCCAAGTCTTTCCAGAAAGCATAGCGCTGGGTCTTGCTGCGAAGATGAGCGATGTGTGCCTTCATTCGACTCAGCCCGATGTACTTGCCTGTGAGCCGATAGTAGCGTTTCTGAAGTGCCAGCGCGTGGTTCCAGATCAGCCCCGCGATATTGATTTGGCGACGCAGGTGCTGGTCGCGCTGGTCACAGCGATACAGGCGGTACTTGTAGGTTCGGTGAACTTCGATGGTCATGCGTTTTTCTGGTTCTCGATGTACTGCTTGATTACCGCCAGTGGCGCACCGCCCACAGTTGAAACGAAGTATGAGTTTGTCCAGAGGGTGGGCAGGCGGCGTTTCAACCAGTCAAACTCCTGTCGAAGCACGCGAGACGTTTTCCCTTTTACGCGCTTCACGAAGGTATGGATGCCAAACTGCGGGTCAACTTCGCACAGAATATGTACGTGGTCAGGCATCACTTCAAGTTGCAGAACTTCGCATTCCAGTTCTTCGGCAATCTCACGAATCATGTTTTTCAGACGCTCGTCCACACCGTTCACCACATCCTTGCGACGGTATTTCGGGCAGAAAACGACGTGGTACTTGCACGAGTATACAATGTTGTTGTTGCTCTTGAAAGTTGCCGTGCAAGCAGTATACAGCACAATGCTGTATGCTGCAACTACGCCTTATATCCCCATGCCTGAAGGCAGGGGTTTTACGGCGCTTTTTCTATAAAAATCCTCGTATCAATTTTGGCGTAACGGGTACATATCACTTCAATACGGCGCGCAGGTCATCAGGGTTCAACATCAGGGCTGCGATGCTGGTTTGCGCTGACGGCATTATAGCGCGGCACGGGGTGGGGATAAAAGCGCCGCAGCCATACCAGCCGGTCAGCCGGTCAGCCGTCAGCGACCGGCGCAAACGCGAGAAACGGACCCGGCACCCACCCTTCGCGCGCCGCGCCGTCTGGCAGCACACCGTCCACAACGCGCACCAGGTAATAATCCAGCACGGGGTTGGCCTGGTAGAGCAGGATGCGCACCTCTGCCCCGTGCGGCGCACTTGCCAGGACGCTGCGGCGCAGGTGGCTGTCGTAGAGCAGCACCTCTGGCTGGATGAGCGCGCCCTCGTAGAGGCCGCTGAGCCATGCGGGATCGTCCAGGCCCCAGCGTACAGGAATGCCGCACAGGGTGGGGTCGGGATTATCCGGGAAGGGCAGCGGCGGGATTGCACGTTCCGGCAGGGCAGCGCCAGCCACCGGCAGCGCGCCATGATCCTCTGGCACGGGGGTGGGGGCCTGTGCGGGCGGCGCGGCGCAGGCCGCAAGCGCTGCCAGCAGCAGCAGGATAAGCGTGCTGAAGGCGCGTGTGTTCGTCATGGGCGGCGCTCGCGCCTCACGCGGACGAGTTCGCCATCTTCGCTGAGCATCACTTCTTCATCGCCGTCCGGGGCGGCATCCTCGCGCTTGACCTTCTCGGCGGCTTCCATCTTCTCCAGCATCAGGTCATCTGCCATTTCGCGGGAGAGGATGCGGGCGCGCAGTTCACGGTCGCCCAGGCCAAAGCTCATGGCGACGCTTACGGCCTGGAAGATGATGCTCATCAGCCAGCCGATGAACGGCAGTATGAACAGGCCAG
>CAZQIJ010000628.1:0-2537 GCA_964592955.1 uncultured Anaerolineaceae bacterium | reverse complement strand
GTCTAGGGAGAGCGGGGATACCCCGGCTTCACGGAGATTGCGGACCATGGTTGCGGTCATGTTCATTTCCACGGCCAATTCTTCATCGGAAGGCTCGCGGCCTAGTTCATCGGCCAGCTGGTGGTTGATGCGGCGTAGGCGCTGCAACTTATCCACCAAGTGTACGGGCAAGCGGATGGTCTTGCTTTGGTTGGCTAAGGCGCGGCGGATGGATTGCTTGATCCACCAAGCGGCGTAGGTGCTGAACTTAGCGCCTTTGCGCGGGTCAAAGCCGGGCTGCTCATGCCTGGCGTGATTGAAGTCCATCGCAATACCCCCATCGGTACAGCGATTGACGAGCTGGAAGTTATCCTGGGCGCTGGTTCCCCGGACGATTTCGAGAACCTGGTCCTGTTCGTTCCGCTGCGCTGACAAAGGTTCCACGGACAAACAGCGCGGCGGCTGTGAAACACCAGCCGCCGCGTTTGTGTTACCTCTGTTAGCGCCTATTTCCGCTTGCCGTGCACGATCTGAAATACGCGCTGATACGAAATCCCGAACTGGCGCGCGAGTTCCGCCTGCGAGACGCCAGCGGCGTATCGGGCGCGGATGATCGTATTCCGTTCGCTGGTGGTGAGAGTGGGATCAGGCGGCGTGGGCTGCGCGTTGAGGCGTGCGAGGATGCGTTCCACGGCGGAATTGACCGGCTAATGACAGCTTCGCCCGCGTGGCGGAAACGAGCACCACACGCGCACCCTCAGCCGCGTATTTCGCTAGGGTTCCCCCAATGGGGAAACTTTCGTCGTCGGGATGGGCCAGAATGACCAGCAGTGTTTGATAATTCATTGGAATTGCTCTGGGGTTGGCTTGATGATTAACGTTCCCTGCGGCGTCAAACCGCCGATCAGAGTATTTGTGACAGTTCCCCATTTGATCGACAAATCATGCAGATCTTGCAGCTTCTCCGCCGGTTCAGAACTCTCCAGAATGAGACGGTAGGTGATGTGGATCAGGCTGGCCGGTTCGTCGCGCCGGATTGCATCAAACTCGACACGGGCATTTGTTACCTGTAAGCGCATTTTTTGCGCCAGGCTGTTGACATTCGTCAGGATACATGTGCCTAACGCCGCAAGCAGCGTCTCAGCGGCATTAAAACCGGCAGCACCATCTCCTTTCTTGATATTGAGAGGCAGCGTATGGTCGCGCGCCTGAGCCACCGCGTGTGACGCGTCTTGTTGGGCAACGCTGACGTGATACTCGACCGGTTTGGAATTTGGCTGGTGATTCATCTTTATCCTAACTGACAGGCACTTCACGCATCTCGATAGCCTGGCCGCAGCATTTCTCCACGCACTGCCCGCAGCCATCGCAGCGTGCATAATCGAACTCGATTCGCCCGCCGAGCGGTTCATCCTCGTCTTGGACGTAGTAAACCGCCTGTTGGGGGCAGACTGGAATAATCGGACAAATCGATTCTTGAGCAGCACATCGTCGTTTGTTGAGCGCTGGTTTCATACACGTATCCCTGATGAGCACTACACATCGGTCTCAGCCGCTTTCTGCTCTTTTTTCTGCAACACAGCCCACGCTTTTTTGCTGCGCGAGGTGGGGATCGCCTTCTGATTGAGGTATTCCAGATGCTCCATCATGGCAGGCAATACAGAGATAGGAAATCCGACCACCGTCTCGCTGCCACCCAGGTCGGTTGCATCTCGGCAGCCGTAGCAGCCATAGCTGAAATTCAAGCGTCTTTCCAGGTAGGGGATGATCGTCGAATCCACGCACGTCGCCTGGAGCACGGCAGTCGAACTCACAATTCGTTCGCCCCCAATGACATGCAGATACGCCAGGTTGAGCCACATCAGCTTTTCAACGTCGTCCTCAACCACGATGATGTCAGGTTGTTCCGTCGCCTGATCCAGGGGGAAGAGGTGCAGCTGCTGAATCTGACCGGGGGTCAAGGTAGCCATATTTTCAAACATGCGTCTGCCCACCGCTGGATCAGCGACAATGCCGAACCCAACCAGCCCCTTGCCATTCCGCAGGTTCTCTGGCAGCGGGCGGAAGCCGAACGCGGCGGCGGCGGCAGGGCATGAAATACCATCGCCATCGAGCAAGACCGAGCGCCCGTGCCGCGCTTCCATCAAGGCCTGACAGTAACGGTAACCGTGTAGTCTTTCTGCGTTCTGAGGCACTTCGTCCCCAGTGGACAGGAAGCGCACGCCCACCGCCGGAGCCGACAGCCCCAGAATGACCTGCATGTGCTCAGCCATTGATTGGAATGCTGAATGATCAAACGCCATGTTATGTACCTCTCCAAGTTAGGGGGCCGGGTCTGATTGATTACCCGTCACCTTTTATTATTTGCGCCAACACTTATTCAGTAGGAATGTCATCATGTAACCGGATGTCGTACTGCTCGCGGTTCGCTTTGAGCGTATCTTTGGTCTGACGCTCAAGCTTGCGCTTGCGGATCACCTGCCGGATGTATCCCTGTGAGGGGAACTCAATCGCATCGCGCGTGCAAACCGTGGCGCAGGTCGTGCAGCCCACCATAC
>CAZQIJ010000627.1:2042-2543 GCA_964592955.1 uncultured Anaerolineaceae bacterium | reverse complement strand
CGCGAACAGGCCGACTACGCTGCGGAACGCGACCGCCAGTATCAACGCCTGCTGGCTATGGTCGCGGCGGCGGTTGAGGCTGGCGAGCCTGACCTGATCTGGGGTGCCTTGCAGAAATTCGCCCAGCGCTTCCCGGATCATGACCCGGACAATCTCGCGCGCTTCAGGCCCGCACCCCCCGCGCCGCCGCAGCCCGCCAAACCGCGCAGCGAAGACCTGATGCCCGCCCCCTTCGCCTGGGTCGAGATCCCCGGTGGGCAGGGAACGATGAAGACCGATGAGCGCGAGGTCACGCTGGCCATCCCCACCGAACGGTACTGGATCGCCAGATACCCGGTGACCAACGCGCAGTTCGAGCGGTTCATGCTGGCGGGGGGCTACGACGAAACGCGCTGGTGGACGGAGGCCGGTTGGGTGGCGCGCCAGCAAAACACCTGGACAGCGCCGCGCTTCTGGGAGAACAGCACGTTCAACGCTGGCGAGCAGCCGGTGGTGGGGGTG
>CAZQIJ010000627.1:0-2032 GCA_964592955.1 uncultured Anaerolineaceae bacterium | reverse complement strand
CGGTGTAAGCTGGTACGAGGCGGTGGCGTTCTGCCTGTGGCTGCGCGCGGCCACCGGCGAGCAGATCATGCTGCCCACCGAGGCGCAGTGGCAGTACGCGGCGCAGGGCACGGACGGGCGCGCCTATCCCTGGGGGAATGCGTGGGACGGCGCGCGCTGTAACCATAACGTCGGCGGCAAGGGCATTGGCAAAACGACCCCGGTCACGCAGTACGAGGGCAAGGGAGAAGCGAACGGAAACAGCCCGTTTGGGGTGGTCGATATGGCCGGCAATGTGTGGGAGTGGTGCCTTACCGACTATAATACCGGAAACGATATGAATAGCAATAGTGCGATGCGCGTGCTGCGTGGCGGTTCATGGTTCAACGACGGTACAGTCGGGTTCCGCTGCGACTACCGCAACGGGAATGTCCCGCACCTCAGGGACTATTATATCGGGTTTCGTGTTTCCCGCTCTGTATAGGTTCTGATATTCTGCAATTCTGAATGCTGAATTCTGACTCCTGAAGCGCGCCGCAGGCGCGAATCAAAATTTTTTGCGCCGCCCATGCCAACGAATGGACGCCCCCACATGACCGCACCCGACCAGCTTCTGAACGCCGCGCGCGGCACGCTGGCCACGCATCTCGCGCTCACCGTCTACCGGCGCGGCGAACGTGTGCTGCACACCGGCGACACCGCCGCGCGCTATGACCTGGCCTCGCTCACCAAGCTCTATACCACCACCGTCTTCCTGATGCTGGGCGAGGTGGACGCGCGGGTGGTGGACGTGATCCCGGAATTCGCCGGGGTGCGCGCCATCGGCCCCGCGCTGGATCCGCACACGCTGGCGCTGATCGCCCCGCCGCCCGCGCTGGACGGCCACCCGCCCATCGATGCCGCCGCCGTCACCTTTCGCCATCTGCTCACCCACACCAGCGGGCTGCGCCCCTGGACGGACCTGTATGCCCGGCTTCCGCCGCCGCAGCATCCCACGCCGCATCTCGCCAGGCTGGCGCAGGCGCTGGCCATCATCGCAGCCACCCCATTCGCAGACGTACCGGGGCGGCAAGTGGCCTACAGCGACCTGAACATGATCCTGGTGGGGGCGGCAGCGGCGCGCCTGGATCACACGGCCAACCACCAGGCGCGCACCCTGGCAGACCTCCTGGCGCAGCGCATCCTCACGCCGCACGCGCTGGCCGAAACCGGCTTTAACCCGGCAGACGCGGCGCGCTGTGCCCCCACCGAGGATGATCAGCGCTGGCGCAGATACCGCGTGCAGGGGGTTGTTCACGACGAAAACGCGCACGCCCTGGGCGGGATCGCCGGTCATGCCGGGTTGTTCGGCACGTCAGACGATGTGGCGCGCTTTGGGCTGCTGTGGCTGGATGCGCTGGCCGGGCGCGGCCCCTTGCCGCAGGCGGGGGCGCGCGCGGCGGTGCGCGAACAGGCCGTGACCGGGGTGGAGCGGCGCGGGTGGGGGTGGGCGCTGCGGACGCCGGGCGTGTCGTCGTCCGGGCGCTACTTCAGCGCAGAGAGCTTTGGGCACACGGGCTTCACCGGAACGTCGCTGTGGATCGACCCGGCGCGCGAGGTGGTGGTGGCCCTGCTGACGAACCGCGTCTATTTCGGGCGCGGCGCAGAAGCGATCATGGCGTTTCGTCCCGCCATGCACGATGCGGTGATGCAGGCCTTGGGGCTTGCGGCGGAGTGACGGCCAGCGGCCAGCGCCGCTTCGCGGTACCCTCACTTGCTAAAGATGAGGGTGTTCGCCCGCCCATTTCTGGTACAGCGGCAAGAGGAGCAGGACGGGGTGCAGGGGGCTTTGCTCCCTCCCCGGGGGTCACCGGGCCCGCCCCCCTATACGGGCAGCGTGCGCTTGTGCAGCGTGCAGCGTGCGCTTAACCCTGCATATGAACCTTGTCTTCATACCAGGCGGCACACGCTCAGCGCTGCGGGGTGCGCGCCGCCATCATCCGCGCCACAATCCCATACTGCAGCGCCCAGGCCGCCGCCCACCACACCAACCGCGCCGGGCGCGCATCCAGCG
>CAZQIJ010000626.1:0-2558 GCA_964592955.1 uncultured Anaerolineaceae bacterium | reverse complement strand
CCACCTCTACCTGTGGGTTGAGGATGTCATCGCCGCGAACCTGGATATGCTCTTTCCGGGGATGCGGATTGTGGAGCATTACCCGTTCCGTGTGACCCGCAATGCAGATATCGACTATGAACACGAAAAAGAAGATGACCTGTACGACATCAGCGAACTTATTCAGGACAGCCTGCGCGACCGCCGCTTCGGGCGGCGTCCGGTCGTGCGCCTCAGTGTGCCGGAAAACATCAGTGGGCGTATGCTTGGGCGGCTCATTGAAGAACTGGAAGTGGACCCGGAACGCGATGTTTACCTGATTTCCGGCGCGCTGGGGTCATCCAGCCTGTTTGAGCTGTATGGCATTGACCGTCCGGACCTCAAATATCCTCCGTATGCGCCGCGCCAAACCGAAGTCCCCAAGGGGATTAGCATCTTTGATGCCATCCGCCAGCAGGATCTGCTCATCCACCTTCCCTATGATTCCTTCTCGCTGGTCGAAGAATTCTTCCGCACTGCCGCACGAGACCCAGATGTCCTGGCTATTAAGACCACCCTGTACCGCGTTGGCAAGAATTCGCCGGTGGTGCAGGCGCTGCTGGACGCCCGTGAGAACGACAAACAGGTGGCAGCGCTGGTAGAGCTGAAGGCGCGCTTCGACGAAGAAAATAACCTGGAATGGACGCGCACCCTCGAACATCAGGGCGTCCACGTCACCTATGGCGTCGAAGAGCTTTCCGTGAAGACCCACTCCAAGATCTCCCTGGTGGTGCGCCGCGAAGGGGACGGTGTACGCCGCTATGTGCACCTGGGTACCGGCAATTACAACGCATCCACCGCGCGTCTCTACACTGACTTCGGCTTCTTCACCTGCGACCCCGAAATCACCGACGACGCCTCGCGCCTGTTCAACCGCCTCACCGGGTACGCGCCCAAAACCACTTACAAGCGCTTGCTGGTCGCACCGGAATTCCTGCTTCCTGCCCTGCATCAACTGATCGACAACGAAATCAGCGCTGCCGAAGCGGGTAAACCCGCGCGGTTGATCTTCAAGATGAACCAACTGGAAGAAGATTCCATGATTCAGAAGCTCTATATGGCCTCGATTGCGGGCGTCAGGGTGGATCTGATCGTGCGCGGCCTTTGCTGCCTGCGGCCCGGCATCGCAGGGCTTAGCGAGAATATCCATGTGCGCAGCATTGTGGGCCGCTTCCTGGAGCATGCACGCATCTACTATTTTCAGAATGCGCCAGAGGGCCAGACGCTCTACCTGGGCAGTGCCGATCTAATGCGCCGCAACCTGCTCAACCGTGTGGAGACCGTGTTTCCGATTGAGAATCCCAGATTGCGGCAGCGGCTGATGCACGTGCTTGCAACAGACCTTGCCAACAACACGGGTGCCTGGGTGCTGCAACCTGATGACACCTATCTGCGTCTGCAACCGCAGGAGGGCGAGACACCGGTGGACAGCCAGGAGATCTACATGCGCAGCAGCTTTGGCCTGGACCAACTTCCATAAACCTGACCCGCACAAGCAGCACTCAGGTGGGCTGAGGAGACAACATGTCAGAAATACAGTCAGAAGCGGTGGAGAACTTTCTGAAAGCGGTTTACGTGCTCCAGCAGAAGATGGAGCGGGTCTCCACAAATGCACTGGCGGAATCCCTGGGGCGCAAGGCACCTACCATCACAGATATGGTGCGCCGCATGGAAGATGCAGGGCTGCTGCACTATCGCAAGTATCATGGGGTCATGCTAACGGAAACCGGCGAAAACATCGCGCTGAAGATTATCCGCCGCCACCGGCTGATTGAACTCTATCTGGTTGAAGAGCTGAACTATGGCCTGCACGAAGTTCATGATGAAGCCGAAAGCCTGGAACACGCTGTGTCTGACCGGTTTATTGATGCTATTGCCGAAAAGCTCGGTCACCCGGAAGTTGACCCGCATGGCGACCCAATTCCCGATGCCGACGGTGTCATGCTGCGGCGCGAGCTGATCCCGCTGACGGAGATCCCCTTGCACACTGTCGCCAAAGTCGCACGTTACCGTGCCGAAAGTGCAGACATGCTTCAGCATCTGCTCGACCGGGATCTTCAACTGGATGCGGAAGTGGAGGTGCTGGCGCGCGACCCGTTTGAGGGGCCACTGACCATGCGCGTGAACGGCAGTCAGCGCATTATGGGGCACAATGCCGCTGACTGCATTCTGGTAGAAATCATGAAACCAGCTTAACCGATTTCGATGTGTGAAACGTCATCAAGGTTCAGGCTGCCCGCGCGTGTGAGGATCGAGGTAATGACAAGCTGGGCGAAACGGAACAGACTTTGCATCTGGGCTATTCGCTCCATGTAAAGTTCGGCCACCTGCCGGTATTTTACGGTCATCTCGTCTTTGGCGTGTTTGAGCATCTCGATATCCTGCTCCAGAATGTTCAGAGCGCGCTCCACGTCGCGCATTTCACGCCCGCTGATGATGTTGGTAATAATCTGCAGAAAGTCCGTTTCGGCCTCATAGTATTTGCGCCTGCCACCCCTGCCCCGCACCCACACCTGCCGCACCATGCCCATGTGCTCAAG
>CAZQIJ010000625.1:0-2562 GCA_964592955.1 uncultured Anaerolineaceae bacterium | reverse complement strand
GGATGCTCTGGTAATGGCTGGTCATGGGGAAGAGGTTCTGCTGCCAGCCTTCGCCGTAATGTTCGATCATTTCCGTGAAGCCGAGCAGGTCAATGCCGGCAGAGAAACCGGGGCCTTCGCCGCGAATGAGCACCGCCCGCAGGCCGGGGTGCTTCTCCACATCGCCGATGGCGGCCTCCAGTTGCAGCATCATGCTGTGATTCATGGCGTTGCGCTTTTCTGGCCGGTTCAGCGTGATCTCGTAAACGCTGCCGTCGATGCGGGTCATAACGAGCTGTTCTTGTTCCTGTATCATGGGTTCTTTTCCTGTAATACGAATGCGGTATCGCGTGATGGCGGGGATTATAGCGCTGTTTTGGGTGGGCATTGTTGCAATTCTGGCACCTCTTCTGCATTGATGCACCGCGCAGGCTCGCCTAGAATAGTAAATGCAGGGTTGAGACAGCGTTAAGGCGCTGGGGCTGCGGCGGGCGGTGTGATCATTTTGCGCGTCTGCGGCAAACTGGTTACACTCCGCGTTGTGCCCCGGAAGGCGGAAGACCTCAAGGTACCCGGCACCACCGGCGGGAAACTTTACCCTCAACACTGTCTTGTGTATTCAGCTATGCTTCCAAATACGAACGGAAGCTGTGGGATGGCGCTATGAGCTTGAACGAGAAACGAATCTTTATCATCGAAGACGACGCTGCGAACCTGGCCGTGATCAGCACGATCCTCAAACGGGCGGGCGCGCTGGTGGAGTTCGATAGAGGCACGCCAGATGTGATGAAACATCTGCAGGCGGTGCTGCCGCTGGACATGATTCTGGTTGATCTGATGCTGCCGGGCAGCATCAGCGGGTACCAGCTTTATGGCGAAATGCGCCGCGTGCCAGAGCTGATGGCGGTGCCGGTGGTGGCCGTCAGCGCGGCAGACGCCATCCGCGAAATCCCGCGCGCGCGGGCGGCAGGCTTTCGCGGTTACATCACCAAGCCCATTCGCTCGCAGTCCTTTGTGAATTACATCCTGCGGGTGCTGGAAGGAGAAACCGTGTGGGCCTAGGACCGCAGCAAGAGGAGCATGCGGGGTGCAGGGGGCTTCGCTCCCTGCCGGGGTCATAGGGGCTGTGCCCCCATTACACGCGATGTGCGTTTCACCCTGGATCCTGGACTTGTCCTGGTACCAGGCGGATCAGCTATGACCGATGGGGGACTTGCTCACGCGGAAAGTACACACGTCGTGGCCAGCGGCGCGGCAGGTTGTTTCCTGCACGCTGAACTCATGACCGTCTGACGCCCAGCGCATGGTCTCCTGTAAGATACCGGTGAGGGCGTGGCACACGGGTTTATCTGTGCTGCGCCCCCAGGCCATCGGGCTGGGGTCCACGATGACATCGTAATACGCGGCGGATTCTTCGACGGTGGTCACCTGGTCGCTGAAGTTGACGAAGATGGCGGCCACTGCGTCCAGGCCCAGCCGCGTGCGCTGATCCAGCGGGAGGATCTGGAAGGCCGGATCGGTCATACCGGCCATCGCGCCGAAATTCTTCAACCCCTGCGAGAAGCACGCGCGCCCAATGCGCAGCGCTATCCCCCGGCCACCGCGCGCGCCATACATCTCTTCCAGCGCCTGGGCCATCGATGACAGGTGGGCGAAATCAAACTGCCGCGCCATGGTATTGGGCGGCGGTTGGTCAATATAAGTCCCCAACCCGGCCAGGGTGAGGATGGCGTTTAAGCCTGCCGTGCCCATCACATCCTCCATGGCAATAAGCAGCCATCGGGCGATGCGGTTGGGGTAATACAGCCCGCTCTGTTCGATCACGGGCTATACGATTTGCGCTAAGGCCGTCACAGTGCGCGATACGTCCAGCAGAATCAGGCCCAGTCTTGCTTCTTTGCGTGCCAGCACGGTGAGCACGGCTTCTTCACCGACAGCGGTCAGGATGACGTAGCCGCTCTGCCCTTTAACCTGGACCTGCTCCAGCTCACCACGCCCCAATTCTGAGGAGATACGCTCGCCCAGCGACAGCATAGCGGCAGACATCGCGCTCACGCGATCTTCTTCAATGCCACTGCCCAGCGCGGATGCCATACTCAAACCATCGACGCTGACAATCGCGGCTCCTTCAATATCACCTGAGCTGGCCTGGAGATCGCGCAGGCGCTCAACCAGTTGTTCTGTGCGTGACTTGGACAACGGTGCTCTCCTGTAGTTAGGGTGTCTTTCTTATCTACTGATTTACAGCATGGGTAACACAGCAGGTGTGGGACGGCGCGCTGGCCGCCTGATCCGCGTATGACCTCACTGGTATTGCCCATGAGCGCCGCGTGGAAGCGACTTATCAAGTGATTGTACACGATCTTTCTCAAATTGCACACAAGTCTTTGTGCGTGGGTCAGGGCTTTTGCAAAGTCAGAAGCAGCGGACGCGGCAGGCCGCGTCCCTACACCAACGCCGCGATGAAATGGCCGGTCCGCGTTGTGGTCGGCGGGCGGGCGCGCAGTTGCGCGCCCCTACAGCGCAGCCGCCCGTCGCCACCGGGTTCGTGACCCTGTAACCGTCGGCATTCCCCCTCGCCCA
>CAZQIJ010000624.1:0-2567 GCA_964592955.1 uncultured Anaerolineaceae bacterium | reverse complement strand
GAGGGGGCAGGGGGTGAGGGGTCAAAGATCCCTGAATAGTTACACGAACCCTTCGGATTAATCCTGGTCTGCTGCGGAACGCCTCAGCCTCAACGTCGCTGGCTGCGGTGTCACCTTAACGATGCACGCCTATAGAAAGGTGATAGGATGTAGGTACTAACCTTATGCACTCGTCCTATCATCTCTGAGGAGACTATGCGCACGCGAACCTATACCCTCGTTTTCGCTGTCCTGCTCATGCTCACCCTACAGTCTGCCGCTCAGGCCCACCGCACGCTGTTTACAGACAGCGGCGCGCGCGGGGGCGGTGCGCAGCCTGCCGTCATCGGCGCGACCCGCACGCGCTTCGTCAGCATCAACAGCGGCGCGCTGGCCCAGGCTGCCGCCATGCTGCCCGCCGGTCGCGTCCCGCAGGATACCGGCCTGATCCTGAACCTGTTTGACGACGCCACCTATCTCGCCGTCAACACGCGGCTGGAAGCGCGTCCATCCGGCGCGGCTGGCTATGTGTGGATCGGCAGCATCCCCGCCGAACCGAATTCCCGCGTGGTGATGGTGGTGGAAGATGGCGGCCTCACCGGGCAGATCAACCTGGTGGGGCGCGGCTTCGCGCTCGAAACCGTGCAGCCGGGCGTGGTGGCCATCAGCGAAGTGGCCAGCAGCGCGCAGCACCCGGCGCTGGTCAATGACGGCATTCTGCCGCCAGCGCCGCACACCGTCAGCAGCGCGCCCGGCGTGGGGACGCCAAACACCCCCAGCGGCGACAGCGGCGACACCATCGATGTCATGGTGGTGTATACGGCGCGCGCCGCCAGCACGGGCAGCATTCAAAGCAAGATCGACTCGATGGTGAGCGTCGCCAACACCAGCTATGCCGACAGCGGCGTGAACCAGCGCATCCGCCTGGTTTACAGCGGTCAGGTCAGCTACACCGAAGCCGCCGCCAGCCCCAGCCTGTTTGAGATGGGCAAAAGCCTGGATGCCCTCACCTATACCCAGGGTACGCTGGACCCGACCGGCTCCATAGACAACGTACACACCCTGCGCGACGACTATAAGGCGGATCTCGTCTCGCTGATCACCTACGAGAACTCGTATGAAGCGTGCGGCCTGGCCTGGATCCTCAACACGCTGGATCCGGGCTACATCGGCTTTGCGGCCAGCTACGCCTTCAGCGTGGTGGATGTGCGCTGCTATGGCCCCTATTTCAGCTTTGCGCACGAGCTGGGTCATACGATGGGCGGCCTGCATGACCACTTCAACGCAGGCGCTGGCGCGGGCTTGTTTGCCTATGCCTATGGCTACCAGGACAAGCGCGACGGCCCCGGCGACTGGGGCGACTTTACGACCATCATGGCCTATCCGATTAACGGCGAGTGCCCGGCGCAGAACCAGAACTGGGCGTCCACCTGCACGCCCATCGGGCGCTGGTCTGACCCGGCGCAGACCTACAGCGGCAAAGCGTTGGGGAGCAGCGGCAGCAGCCCCGCAAACATGGTGCAGACGCTGAACAACACCGCCTCGTTTGTGGCCAATTACCGCGTGAGCAGCCTGGAGTCGTTCGACCTCATCAGCCCGGCGGATGGCGACACCTACACCGACCCCGCGCTGACGCTGTCCTGGGAGGCGGTGGATGCTGCCGACACCTACACCGTGAAGGTGACGACCACCAGCGGCTTCCTGTATACGACTGCCGTGCAGAAGTCCGCCGTGTGCGAAAGCGCCACCTGCACCTATACCCTCACATCGGCCTTTAAGCCGCCCTATGCCGAGCGGCTGCGCTGGCAGATCAAGGCGAGCAGCAGCGCCGGGAACAGCAGCAGCAGCGCCAAATGGAAACTGTATCCTGACCTGTTGACGAGTCCCGTCGTCACCACCAGCCCGCCGAACGCCGCAACGGTGAATTCGCCGCTGGTGCCGCTCACCTGGGCGCGAGACACCCGCGCAGACCAGTACCGCATTAAGATCACGCTGCCGGATGGCACCGGCGTCACCGTCCCCTGGACGGATGCGGCCACGCTGTGCCCCACCGCGACCTGTGCCTACGATCTCGACCTCAGCAGTTTCGCCACGCCGGGCCTGCGCGGGGCACACACCTGGAAGATCGAAGCGCGCCGCCACGACGCCAGCGGCAAAGCCAAGAGCGCCGCCCAAACCTTCACGCTCACCCCGCGCGTGACCCTCACCAGCCCGGCCAACGGTGCCACGTTTGCGGATAACCAGTTTGCGGTCACCTGGGCGCAGGATCCGGTGCTGGACGAATACCGCTTCAATTATCGCGCCCTGCCGGATGGCACCACCGTGCGCAGCGCGTGGCAGCCCGCTGCCGCCCTGTGCCCGGACGCCTGCACGCGCTTTGCGCCGCTGCCCGCTGACCTGAGCGGCAGCATCGAGTGGTGGGTGGAGGGGCGCGCCACGAATTTCACGGGTAAGGTGAAGAGCGAGCGCCGCCAACTGACACAGGAGTAGCAGCCGGGCGACAACGGACACCCCGTTGGGTGTCCCCTACCCCGCCAGCCCTCACCCCCTGCCCCCTCTCCCCAACGCTGCGCTGGGCGAGGGGGAAA
>CAZQIJ010000623.1:0-2583 GCA_964592955.1 uncultured Anaerolineaceae bacterium | reverse complement strand
CCCCGTACCGGCGGCGTTTGTGCGCGGCCTGGGTCATGGCGCGGCAGGTGGCCTGGATGACCTGGCGCGGCGCGGTTACGTTGAGCCGGGGGCAGACTGCTGGAAGCTCACCCCGGCGGGGATTGAAGCGGCAGCGCGCGACGCCTATAACCAGCGCCTGTGGGATGTATACCGCGAGTACAGCGATGAACTGCGCCTGCCAAGCATCGCCGAAGATCGCCAGCAGGATATTCACACGATGCTGCCGGGGGCAGCCGTCGAACAACTCGAACGCAAATTACAGGGGGCGGTGTGATGTTCGCACTCGAACAGGGTCTTATTCAACTGCTGCTCGGCATTTTCTCGCGCGAGGAGGTCAACGCCTTTCTGCGTTCGCCGCAGAATACTGCCGTCATCGTCGGCAGTTTTATCGCCATCAGCGGGGCGCTGCTGGGCACATTTCTGCTGCTGCGCGGCATGTCGCTCACCAGCGACGCCATCAGCCACACCGTACTGCTGGGGATCGTCGTGGCCTTCATGGTGATGACCTCGGTGTTCGGCCAGGAAGCCGATCTTTCGTCGCCCTGGCTGATTTTCGGCGCGGCAAGTGCCGGTGTGGCGACTGTGGTGCTAACAGAGTTCATCTACCGGTCGGGGCTGGTGCGCCAGGATGCGGCCCTGGGGCTGGCCTTCCCGCTGCTGTTCGCCATCGCCGTGATCCTCGTCTCGCGTTTTGTGGATGACGTTCACCTGGACGAAGATGCGGTGCTGGTGGGCGAAATAGGCATTGCCTGGGCCAACACCAACAGCCACTGCATCGCAGGCTGCGAGACGGTAACCATCACCGCAGACTCGCCGCAGGCGCAGATCACACGCCAGTGCACCAACTGCCGCACACTGAGCATCAGCCCGCGCGATCCGGGAGCGGTATTCGCGGAAGTATGCGCCAACTGCGGCACCTATTCCCCCGCACAGGCGTGGCAGGCAGGGCTGATCGAACGTGAACCGACGCTGGTCTTCTTGCCAAAGTCGATCACGGTGACCGCCGTCATGATGCTGTTGAGCGTGGTCTTCGTCGTGGTGTTCTATAAAGAGCTGAAGCTTTCCACGTTCGACGCAGGTCTGGCGCACGCGCTCGGTTTCCGCCCCGGCCTGCTCTCCTACGCGCTGATGGTGCTGGTGAGCCTGGTGGCAGTCGGCGCTTTCGACGCAGTGGGGTCGGTGCTGGTGATCGCGTTCTTTATCCTGCCGCCCGCCGCCGCCTACCTGCTGACCGACCGCCTGGGCGTAATGCTGCTCATCAGCCCGGTCATCGGCAGTGTGGGCGCGGCGCTCGGCTACGATCTGGCGCGCGGCAGCTTTCTGGGGCTTGTGCAGATCAGCGACCTGATCGCGCTCACCAACCGCACATTCGGCACCCAATGGCCGGAAGTGTGGGATTCGTCCATCAGCGCGTCGATGGTGCTGATGCTGTTCACGTGCTTCGTGCTGGCGTGGGTGCTGTCGCCGCGCTATGGGCTGATCTCGACCCTGGTGCGCCGCCGTGTGCAGCGCCGCGAATTTGAAGATCAGGTGGTGATGGGGCACATCTATCACCATCGTGCCACGCCGCAGGCCGCCCACGAGCTGGCCGCCGAGACGCTGTACACGCATTTCCGCTGGAGTCCGGCAAAGACCGCACGCATCCTGACCCGTCTGCGCGGGTGGAACCTGGTACAGATGAGCGGTGAGAACCTCGTCACGCTGACGCCGCGCGGAGAACAGCAGGTGCGCGACTTTAACCAGAACCGCCTGCACCAGCACCCGGCGCTGTAGTACACGTTGGCGCAAATCCATGAGCAGTAGGGCACGGCGTGCCGTGCCCTACACCGCCTATGGTTTACTGCTTGCTGATGTGCGCCGCGCAGTAGTAGGCAGTTGCCACCCACAAAACCGGGGAGCAGTCCTCCCCGGCCATCGTGCTATTCGGTTGTGTATGGCTGTGGGTACGCGTTTGGGCTTACTCGATGACGAACGTCACCGAAGCCCAGATGACGGGCTGCCCGCTGCGCCAAGGGGCGACCGTATCGCTGCGGTCGATCACCCTGGCACCTATCCTGCTTTCGATGTGCCTGGCCCAGTCCTGGGATGGCCTGACCGGCGACTGCATATCCGGCGCATAGAACTCCGCCGTATAGCATCCCGTCCCGCGCTTGTGCTGAACCTTCTGTGCGTCAATCCCCATCTTGTGTAAGTACCCCTGCATCATGGCGCTGGTCGGAAACGGTTTTTGTGCTGTCATCGCTCAACTCGCAGACTGTTTTACACCTTCCATTATAGAACAAATGTGCCGTTCTCGTCTGTTTGATTCTGGTTAGAAATGGCTGGAATTCGGCGTTCGCAGGTTCAGCGTTACGGATAAATCTTCGCTTCTTTCTGGCCGCAGGCTATAATGCCTGGTTCAATAAAAGAAGGGATTCGGGTTGTGAAAAACAAAGTCTTATTACGGTTTGCCGTCGTCACAGGGTTCTCGCTGCTGCTGGCTTCTTCGCTGTCTGCACCGCGCAGCAGCCCCCAGGAAACCCAGCCACTGCCCTGGTGGAATTACAGCGTGTTCTATGAAGT
>CAZQIJ010000622.1:0-2611 GCA_964592955.1 uncultured Anaerolineaceae bacterium | reverse complement strand
TTACGGGCCTGCGGTCCCCTTCTCCCCTCAGTGAGATAAGGGGGCAGGGGGGATAAGGGGAATGAAAAAGCGCAGCAGAACCTACCTGAGGCGTTCCAGGGGTCGCAGTCACCGTTCACGGGGAGGTGACTTAGCCCTGCTCGTCCTCTAACTGCGCCATGATGGCGATATCCTTTTCCAGGTTGCGGCGGCGCACGAACAGGCTGCCCAGGAAGACGCTCATAATCAACACCGTCATCCCCAGGCCGAGGTACAGGTAATTCAGGGTATCGGGCATGGCTCAGCGCTCCATCAGGTCAAGGCGCATCTGGTTCACGCGCTCGCCGAAGTTCTGCAAGCGCACGCGGTACCAGATGAGCGTCGCGGGGATCAGCGCGCCCCACACCACCAGGTTAAACAGCAGGGTCGGAACCATCGTCCCGCCCAGGCGCGGCGTGCCTTCTGCGTTCTGCGGGGATGGCCCAACCACCGCCGGATGGATTGTTTCTGGCACGAAGCGAATAATCAGCAGGGTGAGCAGGGCGGTGGTGATGGCGA
Organism: uncultured Anaerolineaceae bacterium; assembly: GCA_964592955.1. Taxonomy (GTDB): domain Bacteria; phylum Chloroflexota; class Anaerolineae; order Aggregatilineales; family Phototrophicaceae; genus CAZQIJ01. Next base: position 2,074 of record CAZQIJ010000622.1, on the reverse strand, counting down.
CGATGCCGTAGATTGACGCAAAGCGGCGGCGCGTGTCCACATTCTCGATGCCGCCGCGCAGCATCAGGTAGGCGGAATAGGTGAGGACCATGACCGCGTCTGAGGTGAGGCGCGGATCCCAGTTCCACCACGTGTTCCAGATGGGCCGCGCCCAGATTGCGCCGGTCACCAGGTTCACGATGGCCAGCGCCAGCCCCACCTCAACGCCTGCCAGCGCCAACGTGTCCCAGCGGGTTTCGTGCGTGCGCAGGTACTGAACCCCACCCACGACTGTGACCGAAAATGCGACGAACGCGCCGAAGAACGACGGCATGTGAATGTAGAAGATGCGCTGGATATGCCCTTGTTCGCTGTCCGTTCCAGCGTAAACCAGGGCCATATACAGGCCGATCAGCAGCGCCAGCGCCGTGACCGCCGTCAGGATGGTGAGGTTGCGCGGCTGCGCAGCCACATGTTTTGGCTTTTCCGCCTGAACCGGTAAACTTGTTGCAGTACTCATACTTAAGCACTCCCATTTGCAGATACAGTGAATCTACCAGAAATCGCACTGAATTTCACGTAGAATTGTTACGAATTCTGCGGACAGATATCAGGGTTGCAGCGCCATGCACCTGCGCCACCGAACCGCAGCAGCAACTACTCATGGACACTCCAAAACGAAAACGCACAATCGTAGTCCGCCCCGGCCAACGCAGGCGTTGTCCCCACACAATCCGGCGGATTTCAATGGGTTGATCCATCAGGTGGGTTCTGTTGCGCTTCTGCACTCCCCTCATTTCCCTGGCCCCCTTCTCCCACTGAGGGGCGAAGGGCGTGAACCGCAGGCCAGAAAGTCCCCTCGCCCCTGGCTGGAAGAGCGGATTTGGGGGTGAGGGGGCAAAGATACCTGAGCAGTTACCCGCAGCACAGGTCAACAGCAGACGAACCCCGCGAAATTTCCCGCACCGTGATGTACAATGCCATAGGTGAGTACAGGTTACAGGAACCATACCTGTTACGTGCATTTTAATATTTTGTTCAATGCACAACCCTGACAAGAAAGGACGTTATCGCAATGCAGGATTTCCTCTTCTACACACACTCTGGCGTGCGCTGGCTGGTGGTGCTGGTGACGGTGGTAGCCTTCGTTTATCTGCTGTACCGCTGGCGCACGGGCCAGCCCTATGATGCGCGCACACACCGGCTGATGACGGTGTTCAGCAGCCTGATCGGTGTGCAGTGGGTGCTTGGGCTGGTGCTGATCGTGGTGATGGGTGCCTATACCGTGTACCAGATTGAACACGCGGTGACCATGACGGCAGTGGTTGCGGCGGCGCATCTGTACCTGCCGTTCAAGAAGCGCGGCGATATGGGGCGCTACCGGGCGTCGCTGATGGTCATCGTGGGCGTGGTGGTGCTGGTTTACATCGGCGTGGCACGGCTGCCCCAGGGTTGGGGAATCTAAACATGATTAAGAAACTGGCTTAAATTTGTTTAGTGCGCCGCGAATTCTGCGTTATAATGGGTGGTGTTGGCTCATTGGGTAGGATAATCTGACGGGTAAAACGCTATGCCCTTACCACGTATTGTTACGGTAGACCCATCATGGACACTCCCGCGCATCGTTCGTGCTGCGGCAGATCTGCTGGATCGCCCACTCATTCAGGTCGATGTACCCGGCAGTGCAGACGCTTTGCTTGAAGTCTCCAGGGGATGCACGCTTCTGATCTCCACCTACGAAATCGACAATGACATGAAAGGTTTCGAACTGGCGCTGCGCGTTAAGCGAGAGTCGCCAGATACGGGTGTGATCATTCTGGGGGACGAAGACGATCCCGAAGATTTTGACGAAGAAACCGCAGCAGACTCGCCCTACATCTATCTGACGCGCCCGGTGGATGTCCCCAAGTTTGTTCGCATCCTGATGGCCGGGATTGAGGGCCAGGATATGAAAGCGATTATCTTCCCGCAGGCGCTGCCCGCCCCCACCATCAACCAGGAAATGGGGCCGATCCCGCTGATCGACATTAACAATGCCCAGACGATCATCGACCAACTGCTCATTGACCTGGGCGCGATGGCGATTGTGCTGGCG
>CAZQIJ010000621.1:0-2612 GCA_964592955.1 uncultured Anaerolineaceae bacterium | reverse complement strand
CCATTGTCGGGCAGACCGGCAGCGGCAAGACCACCGTCGCCAAGCTCATCAACCGCACCTACGATACGCAAAGCGGGCGCGTGCTGGTGGATGGCCTGGACGTGCGCGAATGGGACCTGGAAGCGCTGCGCTCGCAGATCAGCGTCATCGAGCAGGATATTTTCCTGTTCAGCCGCACGATTGCGGAGAACATCGCTTTTGGCCGGTCAGACGCCACGCGCGAAGAGATCATTGAGGCGGCGAAGAAAGCCCAGGCGCATGAGTTCATTATGACGTTTGAGCAGGGCTACGAGACGGTGATCGGCCAGCGCGGCGTGACGCTTTCCGGCGGGCAGCGCCAGCGGCTGGCCATTGCGCGCGCCTTCCTCACGAATCCACCGGTGCTCATTCTGGATGACAGCACCAGCGCCATCGACAGCGCCACCGAAGACCGCATCCAGCGCGCCATCTGGGCAGCGGCGCAGGGCCGCACGACCGTGCTGATTACGCACCGGCTCTCGAAGATCCGGTGGGCGGATCATATCGTCGTGCTGCGCAAAGGGGCTGTGGTGGCGCAGGGCAAACACGACGACCTGCTGGAGTCTTCCGAAGCCTACCGGCGTATCTTCGCGCGCTATGAGGGCGGGGCTGTTCAGCTTGCCGTCCCGGCACCGGGGGCGGGTCACATTGAAGGTCGCGCCGAGTGATGGCTGAATAGCGAAAAGGAATAACACCAAATGGCACCCATGTTCAGAGGGTTGGATCAGGATAAGTATGACCGCACATACAGCGACACGTACCTTATCGCGCGGTTGGCGAGCTATTTCGCCGGGTTTCGCTGGCAACTGGCGCTGGTGGTCTTCTGCTTTACGCTGATTTCCATCACAGGCGCGCTGCAGCCCGTGTGGATTGCAGACGGTGTCGCCATCCTTCAGCAGTCCACCACCACCTGGAGCGACCGCATGATTCTGCTGGTTGGCGCGCTGAGCGTGGCCGCGGTGGTGCAGTATGGCGCAGGCTGGGTTCGCCGCTACTTCAGCGCGGTCGTCATCGGCCATGTGGTGGCCAGACTGCGCAAGGATGCGTTCGCGGCTGCGCTGGAACGCGATCTGGCGTTTTACGACAAGAACAAATCCGGCAAGATTGTGAGCCGCATCACCACCGACACCCAGGAATTCGGCGAGGTGCTGCTTATCGCCAGCGATGTCCTCAGCCAGTTGGTGGCGGTGGTGGTGCTGCTGGCCGCGCTGCTGTCGCGCTCGGTGGAGCTGACACTCGTGCTGATCATGACGACGCCGCTGATCGTGGGCACCGCGCTCGGATTCCGCCAGGCAGCGCGCAGCGTCACGCGGCAGGGTTTCCGCGCGATGGCCCAGGTTAACGACACCATTCAGGAGAGCGTGACCGGTATCAGCGTCGCCAAGAACTTCCGCAAAGAGGGCATGATCTACGACGAATTTGTCGCGGTCAACCGCATGTCGTTTCGTACCAACATGCGGCGCGGCTTTGTGCTGGCGATGGTTTTCCCGGTGCTGAATGCGCTCGCGGGTTTCGCGGTTGCCATCGTCGCCTACATCGGCGCGCAGTACCTGGTGTGGGGGCGCATCACGCTGGATTCGTGGTTCCTGTTCTTTCAGGGTGTGGATCGCTTCTGGTTTCCCTTCATCAATCTGGCCGCCTTCTGGAGCCAGTTTCAGCAGGCGCTAAGCGCCACCGAACGCATCTTCGCGCTGATCGATGCCGAAAACACCATCCAGCAGAGCGGGCAGGCACCGGTGGAGAACCTGCGCGGGCTGGTCGAATTCCGTCATGTGACGTTCGCCTATGACAGCGGCGAACAGGTGCTGAAGGACTTCGCGCTGACCATTCAGCCCGGCGAAAACGTGGCCTTTGTGGGGCACACTGGCGCAGGCAAGAGCACCATCGCCAAACTGATTGAGCGCTTCTATGAATTCCAGGAGGGCGAAATCTGGATTGACGGTCAAGACATCCGCTCGTTTGACCTCGAATCCTACCGGGGCCGCCTGGGGATCGTGCCACAGCAGCCGTTTCTGTTCAGCGGCACCATCATGGAGAATATCCGCTACAGCCGCCCGGATGCCACCGACGACGAAATTGAAAGCATCGCGCGCAGCATCGGGAAGGGCGAGTGGCTGGAGACCCTGCCAGACGGCCTGCACAGCGATGTGGGCGAGCGCGGCGCACGCCTGAGTATGGGCCAGCGCCAGCTTGTGGCGCTCGTGCGGGTGCTGCTGCAGAAACCGTCCATCTTCATCCTGGACGAAGCGACCGCCAGCGTTGACCCCTTCACCGAGACGCAGATACAGGAAGCGCTGGAGATGATCCTGGCGCGGGCCACCTCGATCCTCATCGCGCACCGCCTGAGCACCGTGCGCAGCGCAGACCGCATCATTGTCCTCAGCGGCGGCGAAATTATCGAAGAGGGCAGCCACGAGGCGCTGATGGCCCAGGGCGGCCATTATGCCGAACTCTACAACACCTATTTCCGTCACCAGTCGCTGGATTACATCGAGAACGCGCGCAACCTGCTGGCCGAAAACGAACAGGTTGCCGGGGATTAGACGCGCGCTATACTGGGGATGAAACCCTGTGACACCAGCAGAAGGCTCCCC
>CAZQIJ010000620.1:0-2616 GCA_964592955.1 uncultured Anaerolineaceae bacterium | reverse complement strand
GGACCGGCAATGTCACCGCGTCGTTGGTGTAGGGACGCGGCCTGCCGCGTCCGCCCGCCCGCCACGTCTCTTTGCCGGGGGAACAAGTCCCCCGGCTAGTATCTGTCTGGCAGCGTGCCGCTTGTACACCCACTGAAGTGGGTAGAGGGACATGTTTCGCCCTCGTAGGCCGCGGGGTTTAAACCACCCACCTTGTGTGGGTGTACCCACTGTCGGATTTGCAGAATGGGGCTAGCCAGGGCCCCTGGCACCTGTGCGGTGCTCACCTCTGGCCTCCCCCTCGCCTGGGCGCGCAGCGGCGGCAGGGAGAGGGGGAACGAGGGGGTGAGGGCGATTGCCCGCCCGCCGACCAACAAACGCGGACCGGCAATGTCACCGCGTCGTTGGTGTAGGGACGCGGCCTGCCGCGTCCGCCGGACCACAACCCGGACCGGCAATGTCACCGCGTCGTTGGTGTAGGGACGCGGCCTGCCGCGCCCGCCCGCCCGACCACAACGCGGACAACGCAGGCGTTGTCCCTACCCGGCCCCACGTCTTACCAGCCCTCACCCCCTGCCCCCTCTCCCCACCGCTTCGCTGGGCGAGGGGGAAAACACCGACGGTTACAGGGACATGGTCCCGGTGGCGACGGGCGATTGCGCTGTAGGGGCGCGCAACTGCGCGCCCGCCCGCCGACCAACAAACCCGGACCGGCCATTTCACCGCGTCGTTGGTGCAGGGGCGTGCAGCGCTCGCGGCGCTGGTCGTCTCTATCGTCGGCCTGTTTGTGCGCGGCAAGGCAGATGCGCCCTGAAGCCCATCACGCCACCGTGATGGCGATGTGCCCCTGTTTGTGACCGCCCTCGATGTAGCGGTGGGCGTCCGCGGTCTGTTCGAGCGGGAAGCAGCGGTCGATAACCGTGCGCAGCCTGCCGTCTTCGGCCATCGCGCACACGGTTTCCAGGTCTGCGCGCGTCTCAGACGATAACGCGCAGATCACCTTCCTGCCGCTGCCGCGCGCCGTGCGCAGCATCTGCCGCACCTGCTTCATCTTAAAGCTGACGTACAGCACGCGCCCGTTGGGGGTGAGCGCCGCCTTGCAGCGCTCGAACGCGCATTTGCCCTGCACATCCACAATCAGATCGTAGGTTGCGCCGCTGCGGGTGAAATCCGTCGTGGTATAGTCGATCACCACATCTGCACCCAGGGACTTCACGAAGCCGAGCCGCGGCGTGCCACACACGCCGGTCACATGCGCGCCAGCCAGCTTTGCAAACTGCACCGCATAGGAGCCGACGCCGCCAGATGCGCCGTTGATGAGCACGCGCTGCCCCGGCTGGATATCGACCTTGCGCAGCAGGCTGAGGGCCGAGAGCGTGCCATAGGGCAGCGCCGCCGCTTCAGGATACGTCATGTTGGCGGGTTTGCGGGCCAGCAGCCCGTCTTCGGGCATAATCACGTACTCTGCATTCGCCCCCATGCGCGCGCCGCGATAGCCAAAGACGGCATCGCCCACCCGAAAGCGCGTGACCGCTTTCCCAACCGCGGCAACCTCCCCGGCGAATTCGCTGCCCAGAATGCGAACGCGCGGCGTGCGCAGGCCAAACGTGAGGCGCGTGGGCAGCCACAGCAGGGCCGGCATGGAGAAATCGCGCGGGGATACCTGGCTGAACCTGCGCGCCAGCGTATCGCCAAAGTTTACGAGCGTGGCGCGCACCCGCACGAGGACTTCATGGTCTGCCGGGACGGGTGTGGCGACCTCCTGAAGCTGAAGGACATCCGGTGATCCAAAGGCTGTACAGATGATGGCTTTCACGGTCATTCTCCTTATAGGATTAGTGTACGGGCAGCGAACGGCACAGGCAGCCTGTGCGCGTCAGCGGTGGGGCGGTGGCTCCACATAGAAAACGTCTTCCAGCGGCACGCTGAACGCCAGCGCGATGCGAAATGCCAGTTCCAGCGAGGGCGAATACTGGCCTTTTTCCAGCGCGACGATGGTCTGGCGGGTGACCCCCACTTTGTCCGCCAGCGCCTGCTGCGTCATCTCGTCGTGGTCAAAGCGCAACCTGCGGATGTTGTTGCTGATGGGCAGTTTCTCCACGTCACACGCCTCTGCGGTAGAAATAGAACTGCGCCAGGTCTGCGACGATCGCCGCGACCATGCCGGCGCAGATGAGGGCGATAAACATCGCAGCCGGCGGCAGGCTGATGACCAGCGCGCCCATCGCCAGCACGAGTCCCAAAGACATCACATACAACGCCAGGCGCAGGGATTTCAGCTCGATCATCTGGTCCCGTTCGTCCACCACAGACGGTTCTTCATCCCCGGTGGTGAGCGTGCTGTAGATGCTGAAGGCGATGGTGACGAGGACTTTGGCCACCACGGTGACGGGGATCAGAATCAGAAAGAACGATCCCCAGAAGTGAAAGACCGCCGGGGCATAGGCATCTGCCTGCGGGTAGCGCTGCATCATCACGGCGGCGTATAGGGTTGTGACGGCGATGGTATCGATCACCGAGAGCAGCGCGCGTTTTTCCTGGTAGGTCATGGCTTCACCTGATGTCTTGTGTGCTTTACATGATGTCTGCTATACCATACACAGCGTAACACGAACCATGCGCGATGTCAAGTATACC
>CAZQIJ010000619.1:0-2618 GCA_964592955.1 uncultured Anaerolineaceae bacterium | reverse complement strand
CCTTACGCAGTAAACCTTACGCAGTAAACCTTACGCAGTAAACCTTACGCAGTAAACCTTACGCAGTAATCGTTGCAATGGAGCAAACATCAAGCGCCCTGATTGTACCGGATTCTGCGCGAGAATCGCCCGACGATTCTGATACGCTCATGGCAGACCCGGCGCGGCGTTGGTGGTGCGGCGGAAGTCCGACAGCGCCACATACACCGCCTTGCGCACACGGTTAAGGCCGCCGAGTGGGCGATGCGCGCTGAGGCTGTGCCAGGGGTTGAAGCGCATCGCCTCGCACTCCGTCGCGGGCAGCGGTGTATCCTGGCGCAGCAGGGTGAGGGTGGCCACGCGCTCGAATGGTGCATCGTCTTCATCCCACAGTACGGTGGCGTCTTCGATGGGCTGACGATGGGGGTCGCGCTGCAACTGCACGGCGAACGTGAACGAGACGGCCTGCGCAGCGAGCGCCTGCGCCAGCGCTTCGCCCAGAAAATCGCTGCCGGGATCCAACGGCATGGCGTCGCCCTGCGCCGTTTGCGGGATCAGCCCATACTTCACGGCGCGGCCAGTGCCGAACAGGTACGGGGTGATGCTCCAGTAGCGCTCTGCCAATAGATTGCCGGTGGTTTGGGCCGCCGCAAACAGGTTGCGCAGGCCGATGGGGTGCGGGTCCAGCAGGTTGACGAAGTGCAGCAGCGGCTGCCCGGCCTCGAAGGCGCGGGTGAACGCCAGAAAGTCACCGGCATTGCCGCTCATGAACACGGGATGGGTGACGAGCAGAAAATCCTGCTCGCGCGGGGCGTTGGGCAGGTTGAAGTCTCCGTCCACACCCAGCAGCTTGATGGCCAGCCCGCGCATATCGGGCGTGGCGTCCTGCGCGACGTTGGCGTTAGAGAGCCGTACCCGTGCCGCGTAGGTGCGGGGCTGCGCGAAGATCCCCACGCGCAGATGATCCGGCAGATTGTCATCGATGCGGAATTCTGCCAGCACACAGGCATGCGCTTTGGGATGCGCGCCGCGCCGCATGAGTCCGTCTGCGGCTTTGGCCTGTGTCTCTTGCATCTGCTGCTTAAAGATTGTAATGAACTCCTCAATCATCGTGGCTTCGTTGGCTGACGGCGATTCCTGTGCGAGCTGGCGTGCCATACGGGTGTCCTTTACCATTGTGCTAGACCGTGCCGGATATGCGCCTGATGTTACCCGAAGATGCGCGCGCCAGCCAATGCCTGCGCGGACGGCCAGGCGACCGCGCACCGCGCCGCGCTACTCCACCGACTGCGCAGGCCGCACGGTGGCGCGGCGGTAGATGACCCACCCCACAAACAGCACCGTCAGCAGCACCAGCGCCACCACCACCACATCCTGATACTGCTCCACGAATCCCGTCACCTGTTCCCAGTTTTCGCCCAGGGTCATCCCGGCAAACGCCAGCAGACCGCTCCAGATGGCAGATCCGAGCGTGGTAAACAGCAGAAAGCGGGGCAGCGGCATGTGTTCCGCCCCTGCCGGGATCGAGATGATGCTGCGCACCAGCGGGATCAAGCGCCCGAAGAACACCACCCACTCGCCATAACGTGTGAAGAAGCGCAGCGCGCGGTCGTAATCCGATTCTGAGGTGCCCAGCCAGCGGCCATAGCGCCGCAGGATGCCGCGCACGACGGTATCGCCGGCCCACATGCCCAGGTAGTAGAGCACAACGGCCCCCAGCACAGAACCCAGCACGCCAGCAATCCACACCCCCACAAAGCTAAGCTGCCCCTCTGCCACCACAAACCCGGCAAACGGCATGACCAGTTCGGACGGAATGGGCGGGAATACATTCTCTGCGAACATCACAAAGGCGATGCCCGGATAGCCCAGGGTGGTAATAATCTGTTGGATAATTTCCGCAAGCTGCTGGAGCAGTTCAGACACAGTGTCCCTCCTTCGGGTGATCACGCGTAAGCAGGCAAGACTCCGGTTGTGGCGGAGAACAGCCGCCGCACAACCGGCGTGCGCTGAGCGCGGGGCCACAAAACGTGCCGCAAAGTGGCGTAATGATACTGGCAACTGGCCTGGATGGGAAGGTGTGGCGCGGGCATCGGCAGGGGTGGCGCGCGGTTAATCATCCTTCACAGAAGCTTAAACGCTGCACCGGAACAGATTTCAGGATGATGATTTACAATTCAACGTAGGCGTCCGTCACAGTCGAAAGTTTGCAAACTGTATGCCTGTCTCAGTCTCCCGCATTGAACCCGGCCTGTACCTTTCGCGCTGGGTCGGAACCATCACGATGGGCGAAATCACCGGGTCCACGCAGGATGTGCTTCGCCTTGTGGACGAGGATGGTGTCAGCAGCCATGTGGTCATCCTGGACGGTACCGAGCACGTCAGCATCCCGCTTGACCTGCGCGGTCTGCGCGGCAACATCCCGGAAGGGCGGCTGGCCGTACTGGTTATTGGCCGCTCCCGCACAGGGGAGCTGCTGGCGAGCACCATCACGCACCTGACCCGTTTTCCCATCGAATTTCACCCCACGATGGAAAGCGCGCTGGCACGGGGGCGTGACCTGCTCAGCGCTGCGAGCCGCAGCGCCTAGTAGTCCACCAATGTTGATTTGACGGTTGATATCCAACGGTTCACACCCA
>CAZQIJ010000618.1:0-2621 GCA_964592955.1 uncultured Anaerolineaceae bacterium | reverse complement strand
GGGCTAATCTGCACCGCAGTGAAATGCACCCGCGCCGGGGGGTGCCCCTTGTCACCCTTAGAACATATGTTATACTGTGATTCATGAGCAGAGATGATATGTGCCACCACACGAGGGAAACTGCATGACCGAAGACGGTCGGCTGATCAGCGGCAGCAACCGCCGCGATGACCGCGAGAACGTTGCGCTGCGCCCGCAGCTTCTGCGCGACATCGTCGGGCAGGATCGCGTGCGCGAAAACCTGAAGATCATCGTCGATGCCGCCCGCGCGCGCAAAGAGCCGGTCGATCATATCCTGTTCTATGGGCCGCCAGGGTTGGGGAAAACGTCGCTGGCCTTCGTCATCGCCAACGAGATGCAGGCCAACATCCGCATCACTGCCGGTCCCAGCATCGAGCGCGCCGGTGACCTGGCCGCCATCCTCACCAACCTCAAGCAGAACGATGTGCTGTTTATCGACGAAATCCACCGCCTCAGCCGCGCCGTTGAGGAGATCCTCTACCCGGCGATGGAAGATTTCGCGCTTGATATCGTCATCGGCAAAGGACCAGGGGCCAAGAATGTGCGCGTGCGCCTGCCGCGCTTCACGGCCATCGGGGCCACCACGCGCCTCTCACTCCTGGCTGGACCGCTGCGCGACCGGTTCGGCGCGCGCTTTCGCCTCGATTACTATGACCAGAAATCGATGGAGCACATTATCGCGCGCGCTGCCGGTATGCTGAAGGTCGAGATCAAGCCGGAAGGCACCTCAGAAATCGCCAGGCGCGCACGCGGGACGCCCCGTATTGGCCTGCGCCTGCTGCGCCGTGTGCGCGATTACGCCCAAACGCGCGCAGATGGCATCATCACCGGGCGCGTCTCTGGTGAGGCGCTGGAACTGATGGACATCGATTTTCTTGGCCTGGACGACATCGACCGGCGCGTGCTGCGCACCATCACCGAGAAATTCAACGGCGGCCCGGTGGGGCTAAGCACGCTGGCGGCAGCCATCAGCGAGGACTCCGCCACGCTCATGGATGTTTATGAGCCGTTTCTCATTCAACTGGGGTTCGTGGCGCGCACCCCGCGCGGGCGCGTCGTCACCGCGCTCGGCTATGAGCATCTGGGGATTCCGTTTGTCGAACCGGCCATGCCCCTGGATACGCTGCCGCCAGACATGCCAGACACGCCAGACGAAGATAACCCGGATCAGCCGCCGCTGTTCTAAGTACAACCGTCGCAGTTGCGGCGAAAACCAGCGCTGTGAAGATGTGGGTCATGCATCGCTCCTCACAGTGGGCGATGAGGCAGGGGTGAAGGGTTCAGGTGCGCTGCCCCTGTGACCCCGGCCTTTGCATCCTGCGGCTGTGCCAGGCTGAGGGCCAAACGCCGCACGCGCTAATCGTCCATGCCCAGCACTTTGATCGAGTCGCTGCTGCCCACCGGGTTATAGCGCCCGATGAGCACCCAGAACAGGAAGTTCAGCACCAGCGCGATCACCAGCCCCGTCACGGCCTCGCCGACCAGGTCGCGCCGCGTGGCGAAATTACCAAAGACGATACCGCCGATGATGAGCATCCCGAAAAAAACCGCACGCCGGGACTTTTGCTCTGTGCGCTGATACCAAAATACCAATATACTAAAGATGATGGCCAGGACAAAAACATAATCGCTCTGCATGGTGGCGCTTTATCTTCCCTCAGGGCTTTTCGCACCGTATTATAACGGCTGCGCTTCCGGTACAATATACCCGGTTTAACACCGGTCGTGTACCCGGTTTCGTCTTTCTCACAGGTGGCTTAGACTGTACTGCGCAGGGTTGTGCAGAAATGAGGTTTAGCGATATGGTGGATATTAAGGTATCGGGTCAGGAAAAAGCAACCATCCTGGAAGTCAGCGGACGTGTGGACAGCATGAACGCGGACCAACTGGGTGTGGCCCTCAACCAACAGATTGACAGCGGCCACGTGCATCTGGTGCTGGACCTGGCGCAGGTCGAATTTATGAGCAGCGCCGGGCTGCGCGAGCTGGTGTCTGCGCTCAAACGGGTGAAGCGCAGTTCCGGTGATATGCGCATCGCCCAACCCTCCTACCGTGTGCGTGAAGTGCTGGAAATGGCCGGGCTGGATACGATCTTTCTGATTTTTGAAAGCAGTGCCGACGCGCTCAACAGCTATTAGTTGCGAACTCGGGGGCATTCCTGATGCTGATTCGCGAGCAGTTCAAGACCATAGCCGCCAGAATCCCGGAGATTGAGACGGCCTGTAACTTCGTGGCGGAGGAGGCTGGCGTCGCCGGGATGGGCGACGAAGCCGTGTATCACTGCCGTATCTCGACGGAGGAGATCATCACCAACGTTATTGAACATGGTTACGCCGGGACACCCGGGACCATCGACGTGGTCTGCCGCCATGAAACCCACGCCTTCTACGTCACCGTGATCGATGACGCCCCGGCCTTCGATCCGCTCAGCCTGCCAGACCCCGACCCCCTCACGCCCCTGTGGGAACGTCAGGGCGGGGGCTGGGGCTTCTACTTTGTGAAGAAATTTATGGACAGCGTGCGCTATGCCCGCAGCAATAACCGCAACACGCTCACGCTCGAAAAGCGCCTGTGACTGACGCAGCGCGCAGGTCCATGGC
>CAZQIJ010000617.1:0-2626 GCA_964592955.1 uncultured Anaerolineaceae bacterium | reverse complement strand
CCTGTTTCGCCCGCATTTCTGGCGCACGATTACGCCGCTCGATTTCGTTTCGCTGCCGGGCTATCTTGTGAGCCTGTTGTGGACAATGGGACTCGATCCCCTGCGAGAGCAGGTTCCGCTGGAAGGGCTGATGATGGAGGAGTATTTTCGCGGCTGGACACGCAACCTGCGCGCGACGATCACCGGCCTGGGCAAAGTGCTGCTGGCAGCGCCTCAGGAGTCCATCTCCGTAACCGGGTTAATCGCGGCGCTGCGCTTCTACTCCATGCTCCGCCGTGACTCCTGGCAGCTTCAGTATTTCACCGGCAACTCGCACGATTCGCTCATTATGCCGCTCATCGAGAAAATCGAGACCATGGGAGGTCAGGTGCTGCTCGGCACCACCGCTGTGGGGTTGGAGCGTTTACCAGATAACCCGGAAGGCGCAGGCTGGCGCGTGGTGGTGGAAGACGTGCGTCGTGGCAGGCGTTCGGCACTGGCGGAAAACGTCATTATGGCCGTGTATCCGCCTGCGGCGCAGCGTTTGCTGGAGTCCAGCCCGGATACGCCGCACGAAACGCTGACCATTCCCGATGCCGTGCGCAGCATCGCCATTCGTCTGTGGTTCAACCGCCAACCACGCAGCGGCACCGCCAGCGGCATGTTCACTGGCGATTTTCAGGCAGACAACTTCTTCTGGCTGCACCGGTTGTATGACGAGTTTGGAGCGTGGCGCGACGCCGGCGGCAGCGCCGTAGAACTGCACCTCTATGGCCCAGAAACCCTGCTTGACCAACCCGACCGTAACCTGCTGATCATCGCAGTCAGCGACATCCAGCAGGCCTTTCCTGAGCTGCGCGGCCATTATGTACACGGCGTGGTGCGCCGCAACAGCCGCACACACCCGAATTTCAGGATTCCGACCGCGCACAGCCTTCAGGTCGTCACGCCCTGGCCTGGCATATTTGCCTGCGGAGACTGGATCGGCTACCCGACGCCGGCAATGTGGATGGAGCGATCCGTCATCACCGGCATCGCGGCGGCAAATCAGGTCTTGATGCAGCATGATCTGCCGCCCCATGAAATCCTGGACACGCCTCCACCCGAACTGCTGGCGCGGCTTCTTGGGATGCTGGTACGCGCTGGACGCCTGATGTTCAGGCCGCTGCTGGCGCTCATCAAACGGATGAGCCGTGCCGCCTAACCCGCAGCGCGCGATGCCGTAAGCGGCGGGGCCTGATTGCGATTGTTGAAAATTGTGACCAGCGCGGTCACAACGATTACGACCGCCACCGTTCCCACCGTCACAACCAGCGGTGTCACTGTCGAATGCCGAACCGCAATCGCCGCAATCGCCCAAACGATGACACTCGCGTAAGCAATGTCCTGATGGCGCAGCAGCATCGCCACAGCCAGACCACCTGTAATCAGCAGCATCACCACCGTGATAAGCTGCTGGTTCAGCATGAAGGTTTCCCATTGTGCGTCACGCAGGACGTAAGCGGTATTGGCCAGCGTGGCCGCGCTGATCCAGCCAAGGTAGATACTGAACGGAACATGGATAAACCACTTATCGCGGGTGGTCGTTGCGGTCTTCCCGATCCCCATACGCACATAGGCCAGAATCAGGCTGGCGAGCAGTGCCAACATAATCACCTGGCTTAGCAGGAACGTTTCTGACTGGAAAGCGGTAATCCAGCCAATGTTGAGCGCAGATCCCACCACAAACAGGTACCCCAGGCGGCGCAGGTGTACGTTTTCACGCTGGGCGGGCAGCGCCTGGTAGACGACAAATGCCAGCAGAAAGGTGTAGATCAGTCCCCAGATTGAGAAGGCGTAATTGGCGGGGAAATACAGCAAATCCGTTTGGAAACGGTTTGCGATTTCACGGTTCGTTCCGGTGCCGACCTCGAGGATACGGGCCTCGGAAAGATAATTGAAGCCAACCGTCGCCACATAAGCGATGACATTGGCAACCTGGCGGATTACATCACGATTCATGATTCACCTTTTACTGTAAAACCTGGGCAACATGGGAAAAAACCCACAAAAGGGTAGCAGGTTCACGCAGCGCAGTAAAGCGTTATGAGACGATTTTTACCAACCTATTCGGATCGGTTAACCTGCGCTGCCTTCGGGTTTCGTACCAGACCTCGTGAGCATGGAACGGATGCGCTCGGTGATCATGTCGATGGCAACCGTGTTGTACCCACCCTGAGGAATGATGACATCGGCATAACGGCGGCTCGGCTCAACAAATTCTTCGTGCATGGGGCGCACGGTAGAGAGATACTGGTTAATGACAGAGTCCAGCGAGCGCCCGCGCTCCGCCATATCGCGCTTCAGCCGCCGGATGAAGCGAATGTCTGCGTCTGTATCCACAAAAATCTTGATGTCAAACAGTTCGCGCAGGTCTGGCTCGGTGAAAATCAGGATGCCTTCAACCAGGATGATTGGATTGGGGCTGACCGGGATCGTCACTTCCGTGCGGCGGTGCTGCGTAAAATCGTAGATCGGGATCTCTACAGGTTCCCAGCGCTGCAAGGCGCGGATATGCGCAATCATCAGCGCCGTGTCCAGCAAATTCGGATGGTCAAAATTGACATCCAGACGCTGATTTTCGGGCAGGTGGCGCAGTTCTTTATAG
>CAZQIJ010000616.1:0-2630 GCA_964592955.1 uncultured Anaerolineaceae bacterium | reverse complement strand
TAATGGACAAACCAAAACGAATACGCACAATCGTAGGGACGAGGCCCGCCTCGTCCGCTACAAAATCCGGCGGATTCAAATGGGTTGATCCATAAGCGCTGTACAGACGCTCACAACACGCCGGGTGAAGCTGAAGGGTTTCGCCCGGCGCTGCGGGAATAACACTTAAAGGACAATTTCGAATGCTGCAACGTTTGCTTATTGATCGCATGGAACATCGAATTCTCGTCGGCATCACGTCTTTCGTCATGATCATGGTGCTGGTGGGATGGGTGGCAATCAACGAAAACGCGCGCATGGCATCTTTCGAGCAGCAGCAGCTCGCCCGCTCCATCGAACGTGGGGCCAAGCTGTTTGCGGCCAACTGCTCTACCTGCCATGGCACGGATGGGCGCGGCCTTGCGGGGCGCGCGCCGGGGCTGAACAGCCCGCAGTTCTTCGGCCACGATTTCTTCGCCGAATTCGCGGCGCGGCGCGAAGCCCTTACCGAAGAACAGTTCGCGCTGTCGGTTGAACTGGCGGAAGGCGCAGAAGGGGCGCGGCGCGAAGAGATCCTGGCGCGGCTGGCCGGGATTAACAGTGAACTGGCGCAGGTCGAGGTGGAGTTCACCGCGCAGCAGACCGCGATGGCGGCGGCGCTGGTGGCCGGGTACCAGTTCGAGGAACCGGACCGCCTCGCACAGGTGACGTGGGTGGGCACGCGTTTTGACTACATCCGCACCACGCTGATACACGGGCGTCCGACCAGCGTAAGCTACTGGCCACAGCCGATGTCTGCCTGGTCAGAGCGTGCGGGTGGCCCGCTGCGCGATGACGAAATTGAAGACCTCGCCAATTACATCCTGAACTACGACAAGGGCGACGGCTGGACGCTTGAAGATGCGCTGCTGGTGAAGCAGTACGCCATCGAACCGGGGTTGGGTGGCGGCGGCGGTGTTGAAAGTGTGGGCACAGACGTGGCAGCCATCCTTACCTCGCTGGAAGGCATGACGGGCGACGCATCGCGCGGGGATGCCTTGTATCATGGCACGGCGCTGCCAGAAAACCCCGGCCTGCCTTATGGCTGCGCAGGCTGCCACGAAGGTGGCGCGTCTGCCCCGCCCACCGCTGGCACCTATGACCGCGTGCTCACAGAGCGTTTGGCAGCGCTGCCAGACTACACGCCGCAGCAGTACCTGGTGGAGAGCATCGTGCTGCCGCAGGCTTACCTGGTGGATGGCTATGCCGCCAACATGCCAGAGGATTTCGGCGCGCGCATGACGATTCAGGATCTGGCGGATGTGATCGCCTACCTGGAAACGACAGGCGCGCAGGCGTCTGCCGGGGATACGAACTAAACACGCAGCGCTGCACCCGCGTGGACTAACGCCCTGACCCCTAACCGGAGTCAGGGCGTTTTGATTCTGGCGACCGGGCCGGAGCCTGTGCCTGCTCACATCAGGCGGTAGTTGTCCCTGGCCAGGTACAGTACGCGCAGCGGCGTGCCGGGGGGCGGCAGCGGTGCATCTCTGAGGTCATCGCGCCGGAGCGTGACCTCGCGCTCGATGGGCGCATTTGCCCCCGGCGGCACAAAGCGACAGCGGACGGCGAGCATGTTGGAGCCTTCGTCGTCGAACATCCTGGCGGAGACCAGCGCTGCCGCCAGCATCGTACCGCGCTCCACCAGTGCGCGTTCCTTGCGGCGGTCATCGCGCCAGCTAAGCGCACCGCCGCCCCCAGCCAGCAGCAGGAATCCACCCAGCAGCAGCACCAGCCGCTTATCGGACTGCACATCAATGAGGCCGTTGGCGGGATCGTCTGCGCGGTAGCGCACGGTGAGCGCAATCCCCGGTTCCAGTTGGGCATAGTCCTGTTCCCCTACCTCGGCTTCGCGCTCATAGCGGTGATCCGCCACCACGTAGCTGAACCTCAGATGGTATTCATCCGGGGAGTCCTCCCCGTACTCAATCCAGCGCTCTTCTACCCTGCCGGGGACCTCCAGGCCGTCCAGCGTGAGCAGGAAGCGGTTGAAGTAATCCGATGCGGCGGCAAACAGCGCCAGCAGCGCACCCACCAGAAGCGGCGTAAAGAGGAGCCATTCGGCCTGGGCGCGGTTGGTGGGGAGCGGTTGGCCGGGGCTGAGCATAAAGTCCTGATGCCTGGGATCAATCAGAAAGAACTGTGTTTGGTGCATGGTGAGCATACCTCGTTGGCATTGGGATACGTGCCTGCTGGATCTGCTGCGGTTGGCCGTGAGGCCGCCATGCCGGGCGCAGACGCATGCTTTGCATGTGACGGCGGGAGCGGCCAGCCGCATCGCTTTATCGCTACTGTAGCCGCGCATTGTGCGCCCGCCCACCCAAGAAACGGGGGGATATTTCTCACGGAGCATAAAGCGCCCATTCAGTGTCTCCCATCGCGCAGACATTACAGTTAGCATTATTGTACGGATTTCGGCTGAACAGCCTTCACCGTTGGGCCGCGCCGGTGGGTGCGGCGAAAGGAATGACCGATGAGCATCGAAGCAGACCGCCTGACCGAGCGCGGATCCGGGCGCACCGCGGGGAGGCGCTGGGGGCCGTCTGGGGGTGCGCGGGCGTGGGGAACGCTGCGCGAGGACTGCGGCACCGGATCCACGCCCCGGGAGTCGT
>CAZQIJ010000615.1:0-2630 GCA_964592955.1 uncultured Anaerolineaceae bacterium | reverse complement strand
ATCTCTGGCTTACCGGCTGGTGAAGTCTTCCGCGCCGATCATCGGCGGCACGTTGCCTTCACGGCTGGCGTTTTCCTCGGTCGGCGTGTTTTCGGGGTACACATCCGGGGCCGGGTCAAACGTCATCTGGCTCGCTTCACGTTCAACCAGGATCGGATCAGCCTCGATCGGGTCGGCGTTGGTGTTGAAGATGTTGGCATCACCCAGGATGTCTGAAGTGAAGACCACCACATGGCTTTCGCACAACCAGGTCGGCGCGTAATCCGGGATGTCGTTATCCGTGATGAGGCGGGTTTCTTCGGTGGCCAGCTCATAAACGTAGATGTCCAGATCCCCGTCCAGATCAGACTGGTACGCGATGATCGCATCATCTGCCGCCCATGTGTGGTTCGCCGAAGCGCCTGCCGGGTCAGAGATGGCTTGCTTGTCGCTGCCATCGGCATTCATGATGTAAATCATGCTCTTGGAGTCGCCATCATAGGCGCGGAAGGCGATCATGCTGCCGTCGAACGCGTAGTGCGGGTCATGATCTTCGGTTGCGCCGTCGCTCAGCTTGGTCACCGCGAACGTTTCCATGTCCATCTCGAAGATCTGCCACAGGCCGTCGCGGCTGCTCTGGAAGGCCAGCTTGCTGCCATCCGGTGCCCAGAAGGCGTTGATGTCGTGCGCGTCGTCCTCGGTCAGGCGCAGTTCTTCGCCCGTCGCCAGGTCAAACCGGTACAGTTCCCAGTTGCCGTCGCGGTCGGTCTCGAAGATCAGGTAACGCCCGTCTGGTGACCACGCCGGGTCGATGTCCTTGGCGAACGTGTTGTAGGTCAGGCGGCGCATTTCGGTGTTCTGCACATTCGCAATGTACAGTTCCCAGTTCTCGGTTTCCGCCGTGCTGTCGCGGTTGCTCGTGAAGGCGATCCAGTCGCCATCTGGCGAGCGGGTCGGTGCCATATCAACCACGTCCGCGCCGCGTCCCTGCGAGAGGTTCGCGTCGAACCCGGCCAAACGGTCACCGTCGCCGTTGCCCAGGCGGAAGATTTCCCAGTCACCCGTCATGAACGTGTGGTAAATCAGCCAGTCCGGGCACTGTGCAGCGCCGCCGAAACCGATTCCCAGGTCTTCCCATGCCGGGCGTTCGACAATGGCCGTATCTGCCGGTCCGGGGCGCAGGTCCAGGGGCGGCAGGATGCTGGTGCTGCCATCTTCGCCTGCATCGTCACCCGGTGTTTCGTCGTCAGGATCTTCGCCGCCCGGTCCGGGATCCGTGGGACGCTGCGTGCAGTCGATGCTGTAGTTGACCGAGGCACGCGGCCCGTCAGAGAGCAGCGTGATTTCTCCGGGTACGTTCACCACCGTGATCACCTGCGTATCCTGCGGCGCGATGAGCAGCGTGCCGCTGGTCAGTTCGTCGCCATTGGCATTGATCACGCTGTAGGGCTGGTCGATGAACGTGCTGCCCGCGTTCGTCACGGTGAATTCCACGCCGCGATTCATCAGGCATACCGCCGTCACCGTCACGCCCGAAACCAGCGCGTCGCATACGGTGGAGAGCGTCAGTTCGGTGGTCGGGCCTTCGGGTCCGCTCGTCGTAAACGTCAGCGTGCCTTCATAGCCTTCCACAGTCAGCGTCAGCGTGTCACCCGCCGCAATGTCCAGCGTGCCAGAGCGGATCACGACGCCGTTGTTATCGCGGATCTCGTAGGGCTGGCTGGCGTCGCTGCCACCCAGGTTCGAGATGACAAACTGGGCCGCGCCGTTCGCGCACTGTGCGCTGCCGGTCAGTACCGGGGGTTCGGCGCAGTTGGTGGTGGAGCTTAGGGTCGTGGTCGAACCTGGCGTCCCCGTGCTGGTGAACGTCAGCGGGCCATACACACCAGTAACGGTGATGCTGGTGCTGCTGTTGACCGGGACATCCAGCGTGCCGGACTGTACCAGCGTGGCGCTGCCGTCGCGGATCTCGTAGGGCTGGCTGGCTGCCGTCTCGGCGCTGGCGTTGGTGATGGTGAAGACCGCTGTACCGTCGATCTGGCAGGTGTTGGTTGCGCTCAGCAGCGGCGGTGCCACGCAGTCAGACGCATCGCTGGCGGTTGTCGTCGCGCCTTGTGCGCCGCCATCAGTGCTGAAGGTCAGCGGGCCATAGCTGTCTGGGCCTGTCACGGTGATATCCTGCGTGCCGCCGACGGCGATGTTCAGCGTGCCGCTGTCAACCTCAGCGCTGGCTGCGTCCGTGATGGTGTACGGCTGGTCCGCAGCGATTTCTGCCGGGGCGCTGTTGGTGACGGTGAACACCACGCTGCCATCGATGCCGCAAACGTGCGATACGGCGATGTGCGGCGGGGCCGCGCAGTCCGTCGCAGCGCTTACAATTGTCGTGGAGCCTTGCGTTGCGCTGTTATCGCTGCTGAAGGTCAGCGGACCCCAACTGTCTGGCGGCGTAACGGTGATGCTCTGCGTGCTGCCTACGGCGATGTTCAGCGTGCCGCTGTCAACCTCAGCGCTGGCTGCGTCGGTGATGGTGTACGGCTGGTTTGCCGCCAGCGTCGCCGGGGCGTCATTCGCTACGGTGAACGTCACGCTGCCATCGGCGTTACACAGGTGCGTGATGCTGAGGTTCGGCGGGGTGTTGCACGGGTCAACGT
>CAZQIJ010000614.1:0-2632 GCA_964592955.1 uncultured Anaerolineaceae bacterium | reverse complement strand
GCTCGTGCGCCAGACGGATTACGGCCTGCCCGCCGCGCGCAATGCGTGCGCGGTTGCTGCGCTTGATGTGCAGAACCTGGCAGCGGGGCGCTACAGACTGTATGCGGTGGTCTATGACTGGCAAACGCTCGAACGTCTGCCGGTAGAAACCAGCCCTGATAACCGGCTTTTCCTGGCAGACATCCTTATCCCACAGCAGAAATGAGGTTCTATGACCGTCCGACACGATCGCGTCCTGATTGTGGACATCGAAGCAACCTGTTGGGAAAACCACAAGGTCCCGGAAGGCCAGCACAGCGAAATTATCGAAGTCGGCTTATGCCTGCTCGACCTGGCTACGCTTGACCTGCGCGACAAACGCAGCCTGCTGGTGACGCCGGAAGTGTCACAACTCAGCCCTTTCTGCACCCAGCTCACCACCATCACCACAGCAATGCTGGCCGAACACGGCACGTCGTTTGCGCAGGCCTGCGCGCAGATGGAACACGACTACGGTTCGCGCGGGCTGCTGTGGGGCAGTTGGGGCGCATATGATCGCAAAATGTTCAAGGAGCAGTGCAACCGCACGGGCGTGACCTACCCGTTCAGCAGCCACCATTTCAACATCAAACGTCTGTTTGCGGACAAAATGATCGGGGATCGCCCCGTGAACATGAACGCGGCCATGACGCGCATAGGGCTGGAACCCGAAGGTACCCTGCATCGCGGTGATGACGATGCCTGGAACATCGGCAGGTTGCTGAAGGCAGTCATCGCACAGCACGGAGTCACGGTTCTGGCACGTTACTGGTAAACTGGAAGCACTACAAAACAGACAGGGACTTAAAACGCGCATGAACGAAACTTTTTCGCTGAATGCTGTGGCGAATGCACTGGAACAGAAAATTCGGGATAACCGGCTGATGTCTGCACCTGTAAGCTGGCAGCATGACCTGATCTACCCCCTCTACCGTGACCTTTCGTTCATGAACCTTGCGCAGAGTCTCGCGGTGTTAACGGGGGTGCCTGCCGCTGCGCCGCTCGACCCGGTAGTATGGAGCGATGTGCCGCGTGAACGCATTCGCCGTGTTGTCCTGTTCATCTCAGATGGGCTGGGTTATCTTCGCCTGAAACGCCTCACTGCCGCTGACAGCGATCTGCGTGCGGCTGTAGCACACTTCACACGGGGCCGGGGCTTCGTTCCGATCACGTCCGTCGCGCCGAGTACCACGGCCTGCGCGCTGCCCACCCTTTGGACGGCTGAACCACCCGCCGTACACGGCATGGCCGGGACGTTTCTGTACCTGCCGGAATTCGCCATGCTGGGCAACATGCTGGAGTTTTCGCCAGTGGGGGGCACACACCCGCCCTTGACCTTTGCGCGCTGGGGACGCCAGCCGGAGACCTTCATCCCGGTACCGTCCATCGCCCAAACGCTGGCCGCGCACGGGGTCCCGCTGCATTCGGTGCTGCCGCAGATTCTGGAAAACTCTGGCCTCTCGCAACTTCTGCACCGCGCCGTGATTAACCATCTGCACCTGGGCGGTAGTGACGCCTGGGAGCGCCTGACCGAGGTGCTGACAACCACGCGTGGCACGAATGCCTGCATCTTCATGTACTGGCCGTATGTCGATGCGTTCTCGCATATGCACGGTGCCGAGCATCCGTCGATCCTGAATGAAATCAAGGCCGAGTTTGCGGCGCTGAACGCGGTGCTGGACTCCGAACAGGTGCAGGATGGGCAAACGCTGGTGCTGATGAGCGCGGATCATGGCCACCACGACGCGCCCAATGTGGCAGACATCGCGCCGCTGGCAGATGCGCTGCGTTTGGGTGTGGGCGGGGACGAACGCTTCGCCTATCTCTACCTGCGGGAAGGGGAAAAAACGCGCGTTAGCGCTGCGCTCGAAAAGGACTATGCCGATAAGGTGGCGTGGTTTGATGCCGAAGCAGCGCTGCAGGCCGGCCTCTTCGGGAACGGTACCCCACACCCGGAATTTCTGCAGCGCGTCGGCGATCTGATTCTTGTGCCTCGCCTCACCTACCGCCTGACGAATGGCGCGCCTCCGATGCCTGCAATCAGCATTCATGCAGGCATGAGCGACGAAGAAATGATGGTGCCTCTGCTTTACCGCGAGATCTGACCAGGTGGGGTTAACGACGACTACGCTCCACCTGGTCGGCAGTGCGGTTACCGTTACAGCCCGGCTTCCGCCCGCAGTGCAGCCGCTTTGTCGGTCTGTTCCCACGGCACGTGGATGTCTTCGCGGCCAAAGTGGCCATATGAAGCCACCTGCTTATAGATGGGGCGGCGCAGATTCAGGTCACGGATAATGGCTGCCGGGCGCAGATCAAAGTGTTTGCTGATCAGATCAACAATCATTTCGTCAGGAATCACGCCCGTGCCATACGTTTCGACCGCCAGCGATGTGGGGCGGGCTACACCGATGGCGTAGGAGACCTGGAGTTCGAAACGGCGCGCCAGCCCTGCCGCGATCACGTTCTTCGCAATATAGCGCGCCATGTATGCCGCGCTGCGATCCACTTTGGTGGCGTCCTTGCCAGAAAACGCGCCGCCGCCATGACGGGCCACACCGCCATAGGTATCGACGATGATTTTGCGCCCGGTCAGCCCCGCATCCCCCAGCGGCCC
>CAZQIJ010000613.1:0-2643 GCA_964592955.1 uncultured Anaerolineaceae bacterium | reverse complement strand
ATGGCGATCTGCAGATGGCCGTCGTCGAAGGCCAGGCCAGCATCACCGCAGACGGTGTGACGCGCACCGTGCCCGCCGGGACGCGCATCAGCGTGCCGCTGGACGAAAACGGGGCGGTGGCAGGCGCGCCGGGGGACCCGGAGCCTTACGACATGGCACAGGTGCAGGGGCTGCCTGTGGCGCTGCTGGAACGCCCGGTAGAGATTGCGCAGCCGCTGGCAACCGATGGCCGTGCGCTGCCGGGCGAATGGGCGTTCGCCTGGGACGTGGAACAGGCCGCCTGCGCAGACGGCCAGACGATCCTGTTCGAGGCTGAGGCACCGATTACGACGCTGGCTGTGGACGACAGCGGGCTGACGCTGCTGCTCACGCGCTACCCGCAGACGGCACCGGGTGTGTACAGCGGCGTTTTTACTGACGCGGTGGGCAACCTGCACCGGCACATCCTGACGGTGGAGGCCATCGACCGCATCCGGGGCGAGGCGCAGATCGAGTATCTGTTCGGGTGTACGCTCACGGTGCCGTTCACGCTGTCTCTGGTGCGGGCAGGATAGCGGCGCACGGTTGCGCCAAAACTGTAACTTGCGCGGCAATTTGGCATGCGTCATAATTAGTTTACTAATTAACTGACGCAGGAGTCTGAAATGCCAGTTGAGATTATGTGGGATACTGAAGAGCAGCTCGCCATCCGAATCGACCAGAGCGGGACATGGACCTGGGATGAGGTCTATGTGGCACACGACGAAGCGCTGCGGATGATGGCCGAAGTCAACCGAAAAGTGCTGCTGATTTACGATGTGACCCACAGCGTCACCGTACCGGATAGCGCGCTGACGCACTTTAAGGCGCTGGCGCGCAAGATGAGCGACCATGTGAGCGCGACCGCGCTTGTGGGTGGGAACGCCTTTATGGGCCAGCTCTTCAACATGTTTAATCGGCTGGCAGGCGATTGGGCGAAACACCATCACTTCCTGGCCACCCTGGATGAGGCGCGCGCGCTGGCACGCACGCTGAGCAACACCCAGGCGTGATGCTGTGCCGCTACGGGGCGGGTGGTTTGGTTCGCGGCGGGTGCGCAGCAGCACCCCCCCTACGGCGTAATCGCCCTCTCCCCGTGTCTTCGTCGTAGGGGCGGTCAACAGAATCTCACGAACCGCCCGTTCGTGAAACCGTGAACCCCCGCCTAAGAGGGCGCAGCGCGCTGCACCGCTGCGATACGGGGTCGGTGGTTTGCCGCACATTGGTTTACGCGCCCCTTACGGCGTAATGGCCCCTGTTCCCGAATACACCCCGTCCAATCTCCCTCGAAACATCTGTGCTAAAACGTGCTATACTACAGGCTGAAGACTCAGGAAACGAATGATGCCAGCCTCACCCACCATCCCCCCCGGCGCGCGCCGCGCCATCATCCATCTGGATCTGGACGCGTTCTTCTGCGCGGTGGAAATGCAGCGCGACCCTTCCCTTGTTGGCAAACCGTTCGCCGTTGGCGGGCGGCCAGAACAGCGCGGAGTCGTGGCGTCGTGTTCGTACCCGGCGCGTAAGTTCGGCGTGCGGTCTGCGATGCCGATGGCGCGCGCACTGGCGCAGTGCCCCGGTCTGAAGGTTGTGCCGCCGAATTTCAGGGCATACCGCGAGGCGTCTGACCGGGTGATGCACCGCTTGCGGACGGTGACAGAGCGCCTGGAACAGATTTCGATTGACGAGGCGTTCATGGATGTCACCGGGCTGGGCGCAGAGGCCATCGCGCGGCGGCTTCAGGCAGAGATCAACAGCGCGCTGGGCCTGCCGTGTTCGTTGGGTGTGGCCAGCAGCAAACTGGTGGCGAAAATCGCCAACAACATCGGCAAGAGCGGGGCGCGCGGCGACGCACCGCCCAACGCGCTCACGATCATCCCGCCAGGGGAAGAAGCCGCGTTCCTCGCGCCGCTGCCGGTCGAGGCGCTGTGGGGGGTGGGGCCGAAGACGGCGGAACGGCTGCACGGGATGGGCATCGCCACGATTGGGGCGCTGGCGGCGCGCAGCGAGGCGGAGATGGTGCAGATCTTCGGCAGGACCGGCGCGGATTTGTGGCGGCACGCGTGCGGCATTGACGCGCGGCCCGTGGTGACCGAACACGAGACCAAGAGCGTTAGCAAAGAGACGACCTTCGCGCAGGATGTGCGCGACGCGGAGACGCTGAAGCGCACCCTGCGCAAGCTGGCGGACGGCGTGGGCTGGCGGCTGAGGAAGTCCGGGTTCACGGGGACGACGGTGCGGCTGAAGCTGCGCTGGACAGATTTCACCACAGTCACGCGCCAGACCACGTTCACGCACCCGGTGGACAGCGACGACGCGATTTATGCTGCGGCGCTGGCGCTGTTTGATGAAACGTGGATGCCGGGGCGGGCGGTGCGTTTGGTGGGTGTGGGGGTCAGCGGTCTGGAAGACAGCGGGCGGCAGATGGCGCTGTGGGACGATCCGCAGCAGCGCAAATTGCAGACGGTGCTGGATGAGCTGCGCGGTCGCTTTGGCGAAAGCGCCGTGCAGCGCGGCACCGATCTGATGGATGAGGATTGAGCGCGGTCGCTTGCTGAGCGGTGCGCGCGGCACCGATCTGATGGATGAGGATTGAGCGGGGTCGCTTGCTGAGCGGTGCGCGCG